>JACRHE010000147.1 GCA_016217695.1 Nitrospirota bacterium
GACAGAGAGAAAGAAATCTTGGCATTATTGTGTTTCCAGCTGCTTTAGTATTACTCCACGATAAGGTTCTCAACCCTGAAATCACCAACCACAACACTAACCTTTCCGCCCTTCTTTGCGCGTCCTCCCGGATTTCCGAACATAATGAAATAATTGGTCTCCGCAACAGGCTTCCTCGTAGTCCTGAGTGAGCCGATCTTCGGCGGGGCAGGCACAAGGAGTTTCATTCCGGTGGACTGCTCTATTGTATATGGTCTCACCTTCCTGTCAAACAGAGGCAGGGCCTTTTCAGGATCTGTCACGCGATATCTGAAATCAAGCATATACCCGTCTGCAGAGAGCCGTATACCAAGTATGCGGACACCCCATTTCTCCTCTATAGCTGCCTGATCAGTCGCTGCATCAAGACCGGGCTGAGTCTCCTTCGGTGCGGCAGATCCCTCAGAAGAGAGCAGCGTAAAAAACAGTACAATCAAAAAGAGTAAAAAGGGTGGAGCATAGCCATGATTCTTGTTTTGCAATACCGGGAAAATAACGGACAAGATAAGATGCCTCCTTTTTCATTACCTGAAGGAATATACTTCAGGGGACCGGAAAATATCCAGTCCCCTGAAGAACTTATAGGGAAGCTGAACTCACACTCGTCAGCCTGAACCAGATCTGACCGTCTGTGGAAGGCACATACTGAAGGTCCAGCGTAAAGCCGCTATTACTGTATCTGGCTAACGGCACATGGAGCTTAAAGTTACTGCCGTCAAAAGTGAGGGTTGAGGCCTGACAGCCGCTGAAACTGCCGGAATCTGTTATGGTCCCGTAATCAGTGAGCTTGAGCATGATATCACTCGTTGTTCCGGGCACATACTGCAGATCGGCAAACAGATTGGTGCCGCTGACATTGACAATAGGCAGATCGAGACTGAAATTAGAAAGAACATTAGCGGTGCAATTAGTCGGCGAATTCACGTTCAGGTATGTCAACATGCCGCCGCCTGTTGAGGGACCATTGGCAAGCTTCAACCGTCTGTCGTAGACAGGATAAAATCCGGACTTAGTCGGCGTGATTATCGCATCTATTGTCTTGCCGGCCGCAAGGATAACCGAATACTGGTTCCTCGGATACCTCAGCAGATTGCCGTCCTCTGAAATGATGTTCATGTATAGGCCCTGCAGTAAAGGTGTTAGGTCGCTCAACCCTATATTCATGAACCTGATGAGGGTATTTTGGTTCGGCAGGCCTGCCAAAACAGGGGCCTTGCCAGCGCTGAAGGGCTCTCCATTTACAAGGAAGTATTTTGGCTCGTAATGAGTTGTACTGGTTACCGCCTTGCCAGGTCCGTAATTGCCTGTTGCCACAGCGCTATGCAGAGCAGAATCTATCTCGCTGTAAAAAAGGATGACCTCATTCGCATATTGCGACGAGGAGCTGTTATATGCCTGGCCTGTTGCAAAATCCTTTTTCATGGCGCCATATAGCCCCATCTGGATCTGTACCGCTGGATGGGTTCCGCTCTGATAAATAAATGAGCCGGGTCTCACATTATTCCAGGTATAGGCAGCTGTCCCGGAAACTGATCCTGTCTTTGCAGCTGCCTGGTTCGTAAAGGACATCACCCTTTTTCTGCCCTGACTGTCAGTGAACTTGACAGGGGTCATAGCAGTCACATTCTGCTGCTGTCCCGGTATAATGATCGAGACCGGCTCAGACAGGTTGTTCGTAAGGTTGATAGTGAGAGTATTATCATTTGATGGAACAACCAGTTGAGGTCCCGGCACAGTCACAACACCCTGATTTGGACATACGGCAGGCGCTGTTGCCGAATCACAGGCGAATCCCCACATGGTGATAACAGCTCCGTCAGGCATGGCCTTTGTTATAACATCTGCCCTCAGGTTAAAGGTGGCGGCTGAAGCCATGCCAGAGACAGCGAGAGTAAAAAGCATCATTAAGAGTATTCTTTTCATTATGTTCATTGCAGATCGCTTGCGCATTTTTCCTCCTTCCGTCACGGTACAACCGTTATATTAGGGTTATCAGCAAATGGAGCTATTAGCGGGTCAGGATGCTCAACAATCATCATCGATGCGAGTCCTCCCGGGAAGACATTATTATTAGTCAGTTCCTTTTCACTATGTGAATGCCACATAAAGAAAAATCCACTATTGGGATTGAATCCTCCTTCACCAGGAGGAAGCGGTCCGGCAGTGCCGAGAAACGGGCTTCCGCTCCAGAACATGCCATTCGTAAGGTCAAGCTGGTCAGGAAGTTTAACCGGCACAGGCCTTCCATGGTCCGTATACGCAATCCTGGAGCCCGATGGCCAGTTAGAGGCCTCCACATTCCCCTGTGTCAGAGGAATCATCTCAAGCCCTCTCCCGGTAATCGTGAATGTATTACCGAAACTCCTTTTGAGCCTCACAATCTCCCGTGTAGTGCCGGGAAAAGTCCCGCTCCAGACAATTGCCCTGAAGGAACTCGTAGCAGGGAATCCGGAGGCGTCTGCCACTGTGAGAGATGTTGAAAAGGCGTTTGAGCTTAATGAGCTGAGTAGGGTCGTCTCTGCAAATGTCTCATTAGAAACCAGAGGATCGGCAAATGAATGGCCATAAAGGTCCCATCCGAGGTTCTCGCCTGTCCAGGTAAAGATCGCATCAGTGGTCTGTCCAGAGGCAACCGTAGTAGAAAACAACATCTCTGCAAGGTCTGCACCGCTCGTCCCCGGAGTACTTTCAAGGAGTCTGGCGTCACGAGCTATAACCTTATGATGATTCCCGTGAAGGTGTAATGGATGAAAATCCCTGCCCCCGCCTATCATGCGTACAAGCACTCTTTCACCTACCCGCATCCTCGGCACAATGTTGTAAGGCTGGCTAGGAAGCAAAAGGCTCGGCGCTTCAAGCAGGGTGTCAGGAAGGCTTCTGCCGTTTATAAACCAGTTCACCGGGAAAAATGTTGTGGTATCGACCTCGTTCATCCGCCCCTCAGAAACCTTGCGGTGAATCTCAGGGTCCATCTCGGTCAGCAGATAAAGGAACTCGCGGTCATATGCGGACGAGGCATGGTTGTATGCCTGGGTTGACGGATTCGTGGAAGGCCTGACAATTATGGCTCCGACAAGTCCCATCTCAACCTGCAGCTCGGGCATAGTACCGCTGTAATAGGTATAGGTGCCGGGCTGGGAGGCAGTGAACATATAATCCACGGTACCGCCCGGAGGCGCCTCCATGGTCAGCAATCCCGGGACGCCGCCAGTTGCCGCAACATCCGGCTGACCCGGAAAAACGATCGATACAGGTACAGTCAGTTCATTTTTAAGCGTGACCGTAACGACATCGTTCTGCTTTAAAAGCAGGGTTGGTCCCGGATACTGCATATTCGCATTGTTCAGGGCATATCCCCATGTAAAAAGATGGCCGCCTTCAGGTGTATCTATATACCCTGACTTAGCGGTTAGAGTGAAATGGTTGCTGCTGGAGATAACCCCGTCTATTGCACCTTCGGCTGAGAAGGAAACCCCCAAAACCATAAGCGACAGGATCATCAGTAAGAGCCGCGTCTTCAAAAAAAGGTTTTTATTTTTCATAATGGCCTCCTATCGCCGGTCTCAATTAATGATAATTTCGGTCATCATGCCACCGAAATCCTCTTCATTATTGCTCAGATGTTCCAGATTGGTTGTGTACACAAAATATGTACCCGGAGAGATCCCTGTTGTATCGAGTATGACGTCTGCTGTCTCTCCGCCCCCGAGTTGCAGGGAGTTGGTGTAATATGAGAGATCCCTATAATCCGGCGCCGGCCCTCTGAGCATCCTGGCGTCTTTCCCGACCACCTTCATGGGAATCCCAAGGACAGTCACTGTGTGGAAGTCAACGGTCGAGACGCTCGATATGCGAAGGAGTATCCTCTGTCCTTTTGTGGCAGTAATCAATGAAGAAATGGGCTGAGAGGGTTTGAAATTGTTCTCTGCTATAAGCGGCGACGGAAGTACGCCCGGATTTACCGTGTCAGGATACCCCCTGCCGTTGAACATGGGATAGGTGTCCTTCATCCCGGCAAAGGGCAAAGGTTCTATCTCTAAATTTGCTATATGGAAACGCGGATCAAAAGATCCTACCTGCAAGGGAAATTCGACATCATATCCCGTAGAGCCATCTCCGTCGTTATAAACGAATTTTGTAAAGCCGTTAATGCTCTTTCCGTTCTGCGAAGGATGCACATAAAGGTTGCCGAGCATGCCCATCTGCATATGCTCGGTTGCCTCAACATGGCAGTGATAGAGATATGTGCCCGGCTCCACTATGTTGTAATAATAGGTCAGGCTGGCTCCCTGATTAATCGCGATGGAGGCCATGGGCTCACCGTCAAAGATCGTAGAGGCGTTCGGAAAGCCGTGAAAATGGACGGTATGAGGGTCGAAGAGGTCGGGCCGCATCTTCATGCCTACATTGGTAAGCGTGAGATAAAACTGGTCTCCCTCGCTCACCTCTATCGTCGGCGCTGAAAAGGTAGCAGCGAGCTCGCCGACACTCAGCACAGCCTGGGGGTTTATGACATTTGTGACATCACTAAAGCCGAAAATAAATAGAACGGTGCCATCAGCCATCTGGACAAAACCGTCTCCTGAGGACAGATGCACGCACTTTCTGTCCGGCACTCCGGGACACTGGACATTCACGGCAGCGATCGCAGCATTAGTCATAAAAAGCAGCAGGGATATGGCCAGGATCAGGTATCTATATCTCATTTTCATATCGTCTCTCCTTTCATGTATGGTATGATTTTTTTCTTGCAATTATCCCGGGTTTTCATGTTATCTGCCGAATATCCTTTCCAGCCCGCCAATTGCCTTCAGAGCTCCAGAGGTACTCTTGCCCGGATTCCACGGTATGGATATCTCCGGAGAGTAGCCGCTCTGCTGAGCGCTGTTATAAGCCCTGATAGCCAGGTAATATGTCCCAGGACCTATGCCGCTGATATCTGCCGGCCCGATCTGTGTAATATTACCAACATCGAACACACCGGCATAATTACCTGTCTGGGTACCCAAGCCGATCCTGTAGCCGCCTGCACCGCATGAAGCGTCCCAGTTAATGGTTAGCAGTGTGCCACTCAGGCTATACCGGAAATTCGCAGGGGTCAGAAGCGTTCCTGCAGGAGGATTCCAGACAACTGCTATCTCGTTTGAGAACATGCTGCCATATTCCTGTACCACGAGATAGAATGTTCCCGGCGCTACACAGGTCATATCAATAGGCCCAACCTGCGTTACATTTCCAACATCATATACGCCGTCGTACTGGCCCGAATGGGTCCCGAGTCCGATCCTGTATCCATTTGCATTTGCTACAGGGCTCCAGCTGATAGTGAGCAGGTTGCCGTTAAAGGTGAATCTGAAATTCTGCGGTCCTGCAGGGA
Organism: Nitrospirota bacterium; assembly: GCA_016217695.1. Taxonomy (GTDB): domain Bacteria; phylum Nitrospirota; class Thermodesulfovibrionia; order Thermodesulfovibrionales; family UBA6898. Next base: position 5,417 of record JACRHE010000147.1, read on the forward strand.
GCTGGTCAGCACCGATGTCGATCCTTCTCACCGGTCTGGGCCGGGCGTCTCCGTCATAGTCTTTCGTAAGCTCTGCATGCTGTCCAAAGGGGCTCGCCATACTGCCTGTGCCAAGCGCCGCAGAACTGGTCGTGATATGGTAATCTCCGCTATTGGGGATCGTGGGCGTGTATCGCACGTTTATGTTATTGCCTCCTTCATCAATGACCGTTGCAGATGTCAGAGAATTGGAATACCCGCTCCTGAACGCAGGATCAGCCGCGATATTTGTTGCCGCATATCCTGCAGTATCTGTAAGCAGGCAGTATTGAGGATTCAATGTGCCGCTTACCCCGGTCACCTGAAGGTCCCAATATGGATTGGTCGGGTTAGGAGCCAATCCTCCGGCCCCGTTATTCAGCGTATGGTCGTTATAGAAGGAACGGTTATGCCATATGACATTGTTCCTCAGCACAGGATTCGAGTATACCTCTTGTGCCGCATAACCCACGCCGAATAGCAGCCTCAGGGCATCGCTATGAATATGAGAATCAATTCCTGCAGGTTGTGGAGCCGAATCAGGCTGTCCCGCTGTGAACGCATTCCTGCTCGTTGCGGTGCTGTCATTATTTGCTATCGTGTTGTTCATGATCGTAGCGCGTACAACATCCTGAAGAGAAATACCGCCTCCTGCAAGAGCTGCCACATTATTGACGATGATGTTATTGAAGATGTTCAGCCTGTACCAGCTTGCATCGCTATCCGGTGAAAGGAGCACGTCCTGGCCGTTCACTGCAAAGGCCCTAATGCCGCCGCCATACCCTGAACCTGTCAGGTTCCCCTGAATGAGGTTGCCGTCGATAGTGACATTACCTGAACCCGTACCACCGGCCACATCGCCACCGATATGAATACCACCGCCATCTCCGGCCTTTGCCAGCAGGGCACCGAAATGATCCTCATTAAAGAGAATCCTGTTCTTTCGTATAACATTGTTGCCCGGGCTGAGTCCGCGGTGCTGGATGCCGCCACCGTGGAAACGGGAGAAGTTGCCGACGACAAGGTTCTCCTCAACAAGATAATCATTAGCGTATTCATTCATCGCTATGCCGCCGGGCCCCTGTATGCCACCGTTTCTGTGAACCTTATTCTTGCTGATTGTCACATTGTGGTTTTGCGAATCAAAGCCATTATCCTGGGTGCCGATAACAATGCCTCCCCCATACCTGCCCTGGTTGTTAGTAATAATGTTGTTGCTGACCATGAGATATTTTGTTCCGGCAACTGCGAATATGCCACTGCCGCCTTTAGATCCGGCGATTGTAAAGCCATCGATAGCAGCCTGTCCGGCATTGCTGAACGGATGACCCGGATTGAGCGTCTTGGTCCCTTCAAGCTGGTTCATAACAGTGCCGTTAGGATATGCCAACTCTCCAATGACGATAATGCCTGGCGTCTCATTTTCGAAGAAAGGCCTCTTCAGGAGAAAGGCCTCAAACTCGGCGCCTCCTAAAGCATTGATCCTGTCATGCCACAGCTGTATCCGTTCAAGCGGGTCCGGGTTACCATTAATAAAGGTTGAGCCGGCGCCGGCACCCTGCAACCGAACCGGTTTGTTCATGATAACGTTTTCAGTATATGTGCCCGGCGCCACCATGATGAAAGTTCCGGGACGTGTAGCAGGATCATCGATAGCAGCCTGAATTGACGAGAAATCACCCGGCACGTGCACTACCCTTGTAGTAACACAGTTTATTATATTGAGATTAACTCCTACCTCTGTAGTAAAGCCGCTGTCACCCCGAGTCACCATAAGCTGGCCCGTAGTTACACCGGCAGGAACCGTTGCAACAATCGTATCATCAGCCCAGCTCACTATGTTCAGAGGCGCCCCATTAACAGTCACTCCCCCTACGACATTACCGAAACCATAATTTCTGGTAATCTTGAAAGGATTGCCGAGCTGACCTGGGACATAGTCAGGGTTAATTATAACCGTGGGGCCGGTTGATGTAATTATAATCGTGCTGCCATTAGATCTGGTGCTACAGAGCAACGGTCCCCCTCCTGTCTCGGGCCCGTTTACCGCCTTGATCACAGGGGTTGAGGCCGTTGGCTCAGTATCGATTCCAACGCCTGCTGTCGCAAAAGCAGCCATCGGCACAAGAGGTGTATCGAGATAGGTAGTTGTCCCAGGGAAATACTGGAAAGTCCATGGGGTAACACTATATGTCGGATTATAGAACGGATCAAGACTGCCATCAGGCATGACAGGATCATTCAGGATAAGGGTTATCATATTAGGAGATACACCTGTCGGTGTAGGAACATTCACCGAATAACTGGACGGAAGTAAGGCGTTATAACCGCCGAACTCGTCAGAATAAACACGTGTAATCTCCTTGCCTGTCCAGTCCTTAAAGGATATCGGTATCCACGCCGGAGCGAGTTTTTCGCCGAAATTCGGGCTCGCCATATTGAACTCGGCCCCAAGGTCGTTATTGGCAAAGCCTACCGCCCTTGCTGCCTTAGGCACATCAGTAAAGAGATGGAAATCGGCTGCAGTATTCTGCCCCTGCTGCACGATCACCTGCTTCCGATTGCATAGCGGAGTCTGCATGCCGGGGAACCAGCCTGATACCGGCAATTGCTGATCAGGGAAAAGGGCCAAATATTGAGGTACTGCATGGGGATCCCCAACGCATGGCGGAGAGATAAGTAACGGACTAGGAAGATTCTCACCACCAAAAAAGACGTTTCTGTCCTCTTCCTTCTGCAACTCATATCCGGGAGGAGGGACCGCCTCAACAATATACGTGCCCGGCTCAAGATTATCTCCGACAAGAGAACCGAAGGCATAACCGCCGTCGAATAGACCCGGCCTCACCTGGTTCCATGTGCCGTAAGCGTCTGCGCATTCCCCGCTCGGCTGACCATGAATAATCGGAAGGTTCTGGATACAGCCGGACGGCATGTTATCATCCCAGCTATCGGTCCTTGAAACCGTCATTGCATCTCCGGGACAGAAAGTAATACCGTCGCCGCAACGGACTACGTCCTCTGGCCCCTTAGCGGATGTACCCTCGAGCCAGCCAAAAGGATGGTTGTCCACATCCGGCATCTGGATGCCTGGGACCCCGTTTATGTCGTCAATAATTCCATCGGCATTAAAATCTTTATAAAGGGCAACCTGAACCCTCGGTATGCCAGGCTCCCACGGGTCACCCGCTGCATACCTCGGATCGCTCTCTGCGCGGGTAGTTGCATAAAATACTATTCCTGCGATACCACCGTTTTCGCCCTGTGCATAGTCGATCTTTCCCCAGTCAATAACATTGGTCTGGTTTAGGAAAAGGTGCATGGCCTCAAGCAGTGCAGGGCCTGTCTCTGTCCTTGAAAGATTGTTCCCCGTATTTGGATTGATCTCTGCCTGCGGCTGAGGATTCAGCTTGCCAAAGGATGGAACTATCCACCCATTGGCAGGTGGTATCTGACCGCCGTAATCAACTGCTGCGGTAATGCCTGTGGGTTTATAACGGGTGTAATCCACCTCTGTTATCAGCCATTTGAAAAAGGGGAAGACCTCGGAGAACTGATATTCGCCGGTGACATCCGTAACCTGGGCCTGATAGATACTGCCGTCCCTGAAGCGCAAGTTAAGGTTTTGATTTATAAGCCCCTGCTCGCCGGGGTCACGGAAGCCATTCTGATTCATATCATAAAATACAGTGCCTTCCCACGTCCCGAACCACCGCATGATAAGTATATCACCCAGATTAATATGCTGGTTTCTGCCGACAGTCACTGTATTGAATCCAAACAATGAATCAAGGGGCTTGTCCCAGGTGACCAACTGATAAGTCCCAGGCGGGACATTATTGATAACAAAATGACTGTTTGCATCGCAGGGAGCTGCGTAAAGTCCTGCCTTGTTGAACACCTCTCCTGGCGCACCTGCAGGAGCCGGAGCCTCCCGCGCAACGATCGGATTATTCAGACCCACCCAGCATTCCCCGACAGGCTCACCGGCGAAATACCCCTGATTGTTGGGCGGCTGCGCAAAATGGTTAAATCTAAGAGTCCCTTCTATAGATCCTGAACCAATAGAAGGAGTAACATTCCAGGGCAGGCTTTCGATCGTCTGACCTTTTACAAGAACAGGGTCAAGAGGGCTTACCTTGATATATCCGAAAAAGGCATGGTTGAAGCCGGTGCCAAAACCTTCAACAAAGATATTAGGCTCGTTAGCCTTTACCCAGGCATCGATCGTTGGAGTACCTTCGATCGTCGTCGTCTGTATCCACTGGATAGACCTGTTTGGTATTGGCAACAGGTTGTCGTCAAACTGAGGCGGTACAACAAGGATCCCGTATTTACCCGGTGCAATATTTTTTATCAAAGCCTCTCCGACCTTGATGTTGTCAGGGTTGTTGCCGTTATCAAAATCCCTCTTTGTGAGAGTCTTGATAGTGCCTGTCCCAAGCACTGAGACTGAACCGTCGGAATTATAGCGGGTGCCAAGCGGGTTGCCGAACACATCCTGACTGACCTCGCCAAGCTGGTCAGATATGTATACCCTTGCATCGCCCAATCCTTGTTCTCCCTCATCCCATAAGTTATTGATAGGGTTCTGATCTACAAATGCAAAGACGGATATCTGGGCTGTAGGGATAGGGAAAGGCTGCACAAATACTGTAACATTGCCCTGCCCAACCGAAACAGGTGCGCCACCGTTGCCGTAGGTGGAATCAGGCAAAACCGACACAAAATACCTCTTGTCAGGAGCCAAGTTAACAGACGTACTGCTGCTGGGGGAAGACCCCTTTGCCGCAACCGGGGCATAGCTTTTA
>JACRHE010000151.1 GCA_016217695.1 Nitrospirota bacterium
TCAGCAGGAAGGCCTCTCTGGCAGCGCCGACAAAGGTGGGCTTCAGGGAAGGAGACAGGGTAACGATCGAGACGCTCCTCTACGCAGCGCTCATGAAATCCGCAAATGACGCCTCTGTGGCCCTCGCCGAGGCAGTTGCAGGTTCAGAAGATGACTTTGTCAGGCTGATGAACAGGACGGCCATAGCCATAGGCGCGATGGATACCAAGTTCATTAATGCCAACGGCCTTCCAGGTAAAGGACAACACATCACGGCCTATGACCTCGCAAAGATCATGAGGCAGGCCATTAAGCATCCCGTGCTGAAAGAGATAATCGGCACAAGGATAACCGAGGTATCTGCCGAAAGCGGCAGGCCTATTTTCATAAAAAATACCAACAAACTCCTATGGTCTGACGAGGAGGTTTTGGGAGGCAAGACCGGTTACACAAGACAGGCAAAGCACTGTTTCGTATGCGCAGGTGAAAAAGACAACGAGACGATGATAGTCGCTCTCCTGGGCGCCTCTAGCAGGGATCTTTTGTGGAAGGAGACTGAAGACCTCATGGCCTTTGGTTCAAAGGTAATGAACAGCACGGAAGAGCCTGTGGTTTACCTGACAAAGGCGGACCGGGATATACCTGCTGCATCCACTCTGGTTCATCAAAAGGGGAAAGGGATAAAGGGGCAGAGGGTCGCAAAAAAGAAAAGCGGAAAATACAGAGCAGTTCTTGCTGAAAATAAGCTTCAACAGCCTTCCAAAACAGACAGGAAGCATAAGATCGCTGCCAGGAAAAAAGGCAAAGGGAAAGCGGTTCTTGCCAAGGCCCCGTCAAAAAAGAGAGACAGGACCGGGACGAAGATTGCCAGAAACAAGAAGCCGAAAAGATCTCATATGGCCAGGAAATATGAAGATGGATTTAAGGGGTAAGAACGTGACTGTCATCGGTCTTGCGCGAAGCGGGACAGGCGCAGCCAACCTCCTGTGCAGGCTCGGCGCCTCTGTCACTGTTACTGACAGGAAGACAGCTGATGAGCTGAAAGACGAGGTAAAGAGGCTCGATCCTCTGGTCAGACTGGCACTGGGCGGTCATCCTGAAGAGATCTTTACGTCGGCGGACATGCTTGTGGTGAGTCCCGGGGTCCCCCTTTCGATCAGCCCGGTTTCCAGGGCAAAGGCAAAAGGAGTCAAAGTAATAGGCGAGCTGGAACTGGCGTATCAGATAATGGAAAATTCGACCTTCATCCCTCACTCCTCATCTTCTGGATGCGGGCTCCCCTTTCTTGCCGTCACAGGCAGCAACGGGAAGTCAACGACAACAACACTCCTTGACTTCATGCTCAGAAAGGCAGGGTTCAGGACCATATTGGGCGGAAATATAGGCGCGGCCCTCACTGAAGAGATCCACCCTCTCCTTGCCGGTACGGAAAAAGAGAATTTACCGGGGCCTGACTTCATCGTTGCGGAGGTCTCAAGCTTCCAGCTCGAGGCGATAGATACCTTCAGACCCCGTATCTCATCCATTCTGAATATTACGCCTGACCATATGGACCGGTATCATTGCATCAGCCAATACACTGAGGCAAAGGCCAGGATTTTTGAGAATCAGGGCGAGGGCGATTTTCTGGTCCTCAATGCAGATGACCCGGAGACCCTGAAGATGGCGGAAGGCAGATTGCAGACATCAGGGAACAGGCCTGCGGTCGTTTATTTCAGCCGTAAAAAAGAAGTGGAAGGCATTTATCTCAAAGACGGCAAGGTTTATTGCAATATCCCCTTTTTAAATCTTGTATCCGTCCCCCAGCCCGTTATTGCCGCCAATGATATTGGGATTAAAGGTGTCCATAACCTGGAGAACGCCATGGCCTCTGCGGCCATGGCTCTCCTTGCAGGCTGTCCTATTGAGGCGGTCATAGAGGCCTTGAAGGAATTCAGCGGACTTGAGCACAGGCTCGAATTCGTGCGTGAACTTCGCGGGGTCAGGTATATAAACGACTCCAAAGGCACAAACGTGGGCGCAGTAATCAAATCGATAGAAAGTTTTGATAAGCCGGTTATCCTCATAGCAGGCGGCAGGGACAAGGCCGGGGATTTCGCTTTACTCAGGGGGCCTGTTTCAGAAAAGGTGAAGCTTCTTGTCCTGATCGGCGAGGCAGCCGGAAAGATCCGGGATGCACTGGGCGATGTCACGGAAACGCTTATGGCGGACGACCTGAAAAAGGCTGTTGAGCTCTCCTGCGAAAAGGCGGTCAGGGGCGATGTTGTGCTCCTGTCCCCGGCCTGCGCGAGCTTTGATATGTTCCGGGACTTCGAAGACAGGGGCGGACAGTTCAAAAAAGCAGTTCGGGAGCTGAAGGCATGACTCATAGCAGGATAGCAGCAATTAAAGCGCCGGGTGTGAAGACCTATGACAGGGTCTTACTCTTCATAATGCTCCTGCTTATCGCATTCGGCGCGCTCATGATATACAGCTCCACGTCTGTCGTCACCCCCCTGCTCGCCAAAAAGAAGATCACGGAATTCTACTATTTTAAAAGACATATCTTCACCATGATACTGGGGAGCGTCGTTCTGCTCATCGCTTACAGACTGAAACCCTCCCTGCTTAAAAAGGCGGCGATCCCTCTCGTCGTCTTCTCATTCTTCCTTCTCGCCCTCGTCTTCCTGCCTCACATAGGCGTGACAGCGGGCGGGGCACGGAGATGGATACGGCTCTGGCCGACGACCTTCCAGCCTTCTGAACTGGTGAAGCTGGCGATGGTCATATACCTTGCTCGCTACATGTCGATGCCGGATTACAGCACGGAGAAATTTGCCTCTTTTATAAAACCCCTTTTCGTCATGGTCGCCTTCCAGCTCGTCTTCCTGAAGCAGCCTGATTTCGGATCGACCATGAGCCTCGCCTTTCTCACCCTGGCCATGCTCTTTATCTCCGGCATCAGGCTCAAATACATCGCATCCGTGCTGATAGTTGCTATCCCCGTCATTTATAAGCTCGCTATGGAACCCTACCGCCTGCGGAGGATCACGTCCTTCCTTGACCCCTGGAAAGACTCTCAGGGGAGCGGATTCCAGCTCGTACAGTCCTTTATATCGTTGGGCAGCGGCGGGCTCACAGGTCTCGGTCTCGGTGAGTCAAAGCAAAAGCTTTCCTTTCTCCCCGCGTCACATACGGATTTCATCTTCTGTCTCGTGGGCGAGGAACTGGGCCTCATCGGAGCAGCAGTGCTCATAGCCCTCTTCGTATTCCTGTTTATCAGGGGCATCTCTATAGCAAACAGGTCAACAGACCGTTTCGTCCACTATCTTGCATACGGCCTGACCCTCATGATCTCCCTTCAGGCGCTTATTAATTTCGCTGTCGTCACCGGCGTTATTCCTACAAAAGGCCTGCCCCTTCCTTTTGTAAGCTACGGCGGTTCAGCCCTGCTGGTAAACATGGCTGCGATCGGGATTCTTCTGAGGATCTCCAGGGGTGATGAAGACTCACAGATTCAGGAAGACGGGGTCATGAAGGCAAAGAGGATCGCAAGGAGAAATATTTACAGCAGAAAGGGGTACGGCCTTTGAAGGTGCTCATAGCAGGAGGCGGTACAGGCGGGCACCTATTCCCAGGTCTTGCGCTGGCAGAGGAATTCAAAAGAAGGGATGAAGGCACCGAGGTCTTATTCGTCGGCACAGAGCACGGGATCGAGGCAAAGATTATCCCAAGAGAGGGTTATCCCATAAGCTTCCTCAGGGCAGAAGGCTTTGTGGGCCTCTCTCCTTCACGGAAGTTAAAGGCGGCGGCAAAGGTGATCCTCTCGGTTATGGATTCTTACAAAATCCTGAGGTCGGTCAGGCCTGATATAGTCATCGGCGTCGGGGGATACGCCTCCGGAGCCATAGTGCTCATAGCCGGACTGAAATCCATTCCTACCATGGTCCATGAGCAGAACTCTGTGCCCGGACTCACAAACAAGATCCTCGGTAAATTCGTAAAAAGTGTCTGCGTAACATATCCGGAAAGCATCTCTTCATTCCCTCATGGAAAGACGTCTCTTACCGGCAATCCGATCAGGTCAAAGATCCTTAAGGGAGACAGGGACGCAGCCTGCAGGCTCTTCTCCCTTGACAGGGATATGTTCACCGTATTCATCTTCGGCGGAAGCTCAGGCGCGCGCTCTATCAACAGGACTATGGTGGATGCCCTGAATCATCTGACGGACCTTAAAGAAAATATCCAGTTTCTGCATCAGACCGGTGACAGGGATTATGAGAACATCCGCGAGGCATACAGGAAGGCAGGGGTTAAAGGCACGATCGCACCGTTCATCTACCAGATGGCTGAGGCCTATGCTGCCGCAGATATCGTGATATCCCGCGCCGGGGCAACGACCCTTGCCGAGGTGACGGCTCTCGGCAAGCCCGTCATCCTCATACCCTACCCTTTTGCAGCAGGTCGTCATCAGGAATATAACGCGATGAAACTCAGGGAGATGGGCGCAGCCCAGATGATCGGCGACAGCGAAATGAGGGGCGAGACCCTGGCAGGGAGCATTCGCGAATTATACCGGAACAGGCCCCTCAGGGAAGAGATGATCCGGGCAAGCAGGGGGCTCGGCAAACCCGATGCATGCTCAAGGATTGTTGATATTGCGCTCAGCCTGGTAAAAGGAAACAGGAATGTTCGAAAAGTATAAGGTCATACATTTTGTCGGCGTCGGCGGTATCGGGATGTCGGGAATCGCGGAGGTCCTGACCAATCTCGGATATGAAGTCACCGGCTCCGACATAAAGGAGTCTGATACGATCAAAAGGCTAAGGGAAAGAGGAGTGAAGATAACCATAGGCCACAGGGATGAGAATGTAGGCAGCGCCCACGTCGTGGTCATATCATCTGCTGTCGCTGATACCAATCCCGAGGTGGTCGCGGCAAAGAGACTCTCGATACCTGTAATACCCCGGGCCGAGATGCTCGCGGAACTTGCAAGACTGAAATACGGCGTACTTATAGCCGGCGCTCACGGCAAGACAACCACGACCTCGCTCATCTCAACCGTCCTGGGCCATGGTGGGTTGGATCCCACGATCATCATCGGCGGCAAGCTCAAGGGGATAGGGAGCAACGCAAAACTGGGCGGAGGCGAGTTCCTGGTGGCAGAGGCCGATGAGAGCGACGGCTCTTTCCTGAAGCTGTCGCCGACTATCGCCGTCGTAACAAACATAGACCGGGAACATATGGAATTTTTCAGGGACATGGAAAGTCTCAAGGCTGCGTTCCTCTCCTTCATCAACAAGGTTCCCTTCTACGGCGTCTCCTTCATCTGCATGGAGAACGGGCATATCAGGGAGCTGATCCCCCACATTCACAGGAGGTTTCTGACCTACGGCTTTTCCAGATCAGCGGACCTTTACGCAATAAATATAGAAAAGGGGTTTATGCAGGCCGGCTTTGACGTGATCTCAAGGGACAGCATGCTCGGGAGGTTCTCTATCCCTTTGCCGGGCATGCACAATGTGCTCAATGCTCTTGCCTGTATCGGCGTTGCATCAGAACTCAAGATGGCTCCTTCCGCGATAGGAGAGGCCCTGAGATCATTCAGCGGGATACAGCGCAGGTTCGAATTCAAGGGAGAGGGCAGCGGCGTCAGGGTCTATGATGATTACGGACATCACCCTACAGAGGTCAGGGCTACCCTTGCGGCAGCGCAGGAAAACATGCGGCATCTCAGTGAGGAGGCGAGGCTTTTCGTCGTGTTTCAGCCTCACCGGTACACCCGTACAGCTGACCTTATGGACGAGTTTTCCTTTTCCTTCGACGATGCAGACAACCTGGTGCTTCTCGACATCTATCCGGCAGGGGAGAGGCCTGTGGCCGGGGTGACGTCGGAAGTGCTGTACGAAAAGCTCAGACAGAGGGGAGTCAGGAAGATCATCTACAGGCCTGACAGGGAGGCCGCCCTCGCTTATCTGCTCTCTGAGATGAGGAGCGGAGACATACTCCTGACACTCGGCGCGGGAGATGTATGGAAACTGGGAGAAAAGGCTCTGGAGATGCTCAATGCTGCCTAGCGAAAAAGATTGGCAGGAGATGCTCAGGGGCATTTTTCAGGGAGAGGTGAAGTTTGACCTGCCGATGAAAGAGCATACGAGCCTCGAACTCGGCGGCCCGGCGGATGTCTTCATCACGCCGGACGATCCGCTTTCGCTGCGGAACCTGATCACTCTGCTGAAGAAAAAGAATATCCCCTTTTTACCTCTGGGCAGGGGCACAAACCTGCTTGTCAGGGACAGCGGAATAGACGGGGTAGTCATATATATGAAGGCCTTCGGAAGGATAGAGGTACTGAGGGAAGGGAACAGATACGCGGAATTATTTGTCGAAGCAGGCGTGCCATGGCAAAAGCTTGTGAACTTCTGCGCTGAAAAGGGGTATGCCGGGATAGAAGGTCTCACCGGCATTCCCGGCTCAGCCGGAGGAGCCATATACGGCAATGCAGGCTCGTTCGGTTATGAGACAAAGGATGTGGTCGTCTCTGTAGCGATCATGGACGCTGACGGAAGACTGGACAGATTCAAGGCCGAAGGCCTGGGGTTCGAATACCGCCACTGCGACATACTTCCCGGAGATATCATCCTGAGTGCTAATCTGAAACTCACACGTGATGATAAGGAGGCGGTGGCCGGCCGCACAGCGAATTTCTTCCAGGAGAAGAGGCAAAAGCAGCCGATCTCGGAACGTTCTGCAGGTTGTGTCTTCAGAAATCCCGCAGGCGCATCCGCAGGAAGGCTCATCGATGAGGCCGGCTGCAAGGGGATGAGGGTCGGAGGGATAGAGGTGAGCGCCATACATGCCAACTTTTTCATCAACAACGGCAAGGGAACTGCTTCAGATTATATCAACCTCATGAACGAGGTATCTTCTCTCGTAAACAGGAAATTCGGCGTACTGCTTCAGCCGGAGATAAAGATAGTGGGGAGGGGATAAGAACATGAACAGGAAAAATTTAAGGACGAAAAAGATAGGGGTGCTCCTCGGCGGCACGTCCTCCGAACGGGACGTATCACTCAGGAGCGGCCATGCGATATTCAACGCCCTGAGATCGGCAGGGTATAACGCGGCGCTCATAGATGCCAAAGGAGACCTCTGCACACGCCTGAAGAAAGAGCATGTCGATATAGCCTTTATAGCACTGCATGGCGGCCATGGTGAAAACGGAGCTGTACAGGGCATGCTGGAGATAATGGGCATCCCCTATTCAGGCTCAGGAGTCCTGGCGTCTGCGCTTGCCATGGATAAGGAGGCCTCCAAGAAGATATTTCTGTACCATGGCATCCCGGTGCCGTCTTTCAGCGTCCTGCGCGCATCGGACAGGAGAGATGGCCAAAAGACCCGGTTCCCCCTCCCATGGGTCGTCAAGCCTGCGGCAGAGGGGTCGAGCGTCGGAGTCGAGATCGTAAAGACAAGGGCTGCCTTCACAAAGGCGCTGAAAACTGCTTTCTCCTACGGTAACAGGGTGATCGTCGAAAAATACATTGCAGGCAAAGAGGTCCAGATAGGGATCCTGAACAACACAGTTCTTGGAGGCGTTGAGGTGAGGCCCTCCCTGGAGTTTTACAGCTATGAGGCAA
>JACRHE010000153.1 GCA_016217695.1 Nitrospirota bacterium
CGATGCTTCTTGAAAACGGAACGGAAGGCGGCACTTTTACCGAGGATGAGCTTGAACTCCTTACAACTCTCTCAAATCATGCGATGGTTGCTATTGAGAATGCATGGCTTTATGAGAGTGTGAAAAATAATTATTTTTCGACTATTCAATCCCTCGTCAACGCCCTTGAAGCAAGCGACCGTTTCACCAAAGGTCACTCTGAACGCGTCAGGCTGCTCTCGGTTGAGCTCGGGAAACATATCGGCCTTGACTTCAAGGAACTGGAACTCCTGGAACATGCATCCATCCTCCATGACATAGGCAAGATAGGCATAGACAATTTCATTCTGCAGAAACAGGGAAAGCTTACAGCAAAGGAATACGGCCTTATCAAGACACATCCCCTTATAGGAGATGAAATCCTCGGCCCCATTGAGACACTAGAAGGGGTCAGAAGGACCATAATCCAGCACCATGAACGGTATGACGGCAACGGCTATCCGTTCGGCCTCAGGGGAGACGAGATCTCCCTGAAATCGAAGATCCTCTCTGTTGTGGACACCTTTGATGCGATGATGACCGACAGGCCGTACAGAAAGGCCCTCCACATCTATAAGGTGAAGGATGAGCTCAAATCCAATGCGGGCACGCAGTTTGACCCTTACGTTGTCGAGGCCTTTGTCGACCTCCTGAACGCTCAGGGGCAGGAACTCCTGATGGCTGCCGGATACGCTAACTTATATTCCATCCTTTAGCCCATAGTATTCTTAAATTTCACGGGTATGCCGAAAAAAGCTTTTCGTCAGTCGAGGGCATGCTTTTATATGATGTTGCACTGTCTGCTCCGATCAAACAGGAGAATAATCCGATAACTGGCGCTTACGAAAAGTTTTTGAGGCAGTGGCCGTGAATTCATCGTTGTCTCATGAATAAAATGGGTTGGTACCTCTCTCTGATAATCGGCTGCACAGGCCGGAATGCCGTAATCTTCCTTGTATGATAGCTGTTCCATGGGTTATCATTATCTGCGATTTCCATGCTCTATAAAAGATTGATAGGGATATCTGTTACTCTGACGCTGATCATCGCGTCTGGTATTTCCGGATATATCGCCATCGAGGGCTGGTCCCCGCTCGAGGCGCTCTATATGACGGTGATAACCCTTTCATCCGTCGGCTTTATGGAGGTGCATCCCCTCTCCGGCAGCGGAAGGGTCTTCACCATAGCACTCATCCTCTGCGGTTCCGGGGTGCTGATCTACGGCATATCCCTTATCACCGCCTTTATAGTCGAAGGTGAGCTTACCGATGTCCTGAGGAGGAAAAGGATGAATAAAAAGATAGAGAAGCTGAGAAGCCACTATATAGTCTGCGGCGCTGACCAAACCGGCAGATATGTTATCGAAGAACTGGTCAAGACCAGGAAGGAATTCCTGGTTATAGAAAAGGATCCGGAAAAGGTACGGGTTCTTATGGATCAGGACATCCCCTGCATACAGGGAGACGCAACTCATGACTCGGTACTCCTGCAGGCAGGGATAAAAAATGCACGGGGTTTCATCACCTCGCTCCATTCGGATGCGGAAAACCTCTTTGTCGTGATCACCGCGAAGCGGCTGAATCCCACTCTAAGGGTTATATCAAAGGCGATAGAGGAGGAATCCGAACAGAAGATACGGATGGTGGGGGCCGACGGCGTAGTCATGCCGAACAGTATCGGTGGACTCAGGATGGTCTCGGAGATGATCCGGCCCTCAGTCGTCAATTTTCTCGATATCATGCTCAGGGCAAAAGACCGGACTATACGAGTCGAAGAGATCGATATCAGTAAGGGCTCCCCGTTTGCAGCCAGGACTCTCGATGAGACCGGCATCCTGAACGTCGAAGGCGTTACCGTGGTTGCGCTCAGGGATAAGACACTGGACACGCACCTCTTCAATCCGTCCCGCACAACTGCCCTGACCGAAGACAACACTATAATCGTCATGGGCGAGGTCGAAAAGATAAATGCGCTCCTGGAGAAGGCCCGGCCTGCCGGACAGGATTAAATTGACTTTTGTTTCTTTGATGGTACAGTGGAAGCAAGAGGTTGCCGATGAGAATATTTATTGTTTCATCTGTTTATATTCTGCTCATCTTAGCCGGAAACTCTTCCGCTATCACGGTAGATAACCACGTCATAACCGACGATCCTAAATCGAACACCGGCTGCAGTACACCAACATCGAAAACCCTCTTTAGTCCGGCTGATGCGCGTGCCTACTTCTGGGTGCATGTCCTCGATGCCTCTATTGGAAGTGCAAGGGAGTGGCGCTGGTATTCCCCTGATAATGCGCTTTATAGCACCGCAGAGGGGACATTCAGCTACAGCGGTACCGTCTGCACATGGACCTGGATAGATATAAGCGGTCAGGCTGCGGCGTCAAAGCTGGGTAGATGGAGGGCGGAACTGTCGGTTAACGATTCGCTTGCGGTAACCCATTATTTTTATATAGGCAACCCGCAGCCGCCGGTCATCACCTTCACACCTCCAAATGGAACCTCCCTGCTGGACACCCAGATATTCGATTTTTCATTCAGCGTTGATTTCGGTGCATATCCCGAGCTCTCAGGGTTTTCTTTCCGTCTGCAGAACATAGATGTAACAGACGCCTTTTTCAGTCTCTTCGCATCAGGATACATAAGGGCCTCCATCCAGGGGAATACCGTAACCGTAACAATACCCGGGGTCACTCTGCCGGTTGGTCAATATAATATCGGGATAGTGGTCTCCAGCCCCGGCGGTACGGCAACGGGGAACTGGTCCGCTACGGTCTCACCAGGTGTGCAGGTTCCTAAATACAGCCTCTCCGGCGATCAGCAGAAGTTGATATCTCTGTACGGAAACCCGGAATACCTGACGATATCCCTGAATTCGGACTCGGGAAGAAGAGAAGAAACATGGTCATATGCAAAGACCAACGGAAAGATGTATGTCTTTTGGGACGGAGAACGGGTTAAAGAGGAGAGCGTGAGCGTTCCTTCAAATATCTATACAAATCCTCCACGCATAGATCCGTCCCTTTTTGCCATGGATACTCAGCAGGCGCATATCATCCAGCTTTTTGGGAGCAGCTACACTATGGATGACCAGTCCTCAGGCAGTCTGCTCTTTAAGACTATGTATTATCAGTCGTTGGGTCTTGCCGTATCATTTTCAGGCAATTCTATAGTTGCTGTGCAGACATTGGATAAACCGTGAGATATTGCGGAGAAACCGGCATGAAGAGAATGCGTTTATTATCACATCTCGGGAACGAAGCAGGCTTCATATTAGCCGGTATCATCGCCCTTATCCTGGGCGCTGCCGCGATCCTCTCCATACTTGGCTTTGCAGTCAAGGGCTCTGAACAGTACAACCATTTTCATCAGCTCGCAAGCGATGTTGCGGCAAATCCCAACAGCCATACAAATGAGGAGATTCTCAACGGCGGACAGGCGCTGGTAGACATGATGAATCAGACTACGCAGGGCGGAGCCATCGTTCCGGGGACAGGCGGAGGCATGGGTGTCAGGATGCTGCTGCAGGCAGAGGATGCGCTCAACAAGGTGAGAAATCAGCAGTATGTGATCAAGATCACTCCAAGCCCTGCTGACCCGGCTCCAAAACAGGCCGTAACCGTTACGATCACTGTACTTAATTCCCTCCATGGCACGGCCGTTTCTTATTCCCTCTCTGGAACGGACGGCTATTCCCAAAGCGGAACACTGTACACGGATCAGAACGGACAGGTCTCTTTTGTCGTGCCTGGAGGCGCGCAGGGAGTTGTGGATACCATCTCTGTTACCGCCGGGTCAGTGACAGCTCAGTTTACCTATACCTTTTAAATCCGACATCTAACTGAAATATTTTCTGATCTCCGTTTCGATCATCTATTTCGGGATATAGGCATTCAGTCCGATTGTGAGAGGTTTACCATTTACAGTCAGAACGGTCTTCATATTGCCCCTGGTGCTGGCAACCACAAGAGTTTTCCCTGATGAGCTCGGCACAGGCTCTTCAAGATCACAGGTGATAATAAGCTTGTTCCCTTCGATTTTTGCTTCAATTGCCATGATGTCTTACCTCCTTAGAATAATATGTCGATTAAGTATACACTTGTCGGATCAAGATATGCCTGTTGAGTGCAGCTGACTGCCTGTAGACATCACCATTATAGCGGTTTCAGGTCACTTGATACAACGTGATTCATCCTAAAACAGCAGTTGGAAGAGTTGGCTTGAGCGGCCTGGCTCTCTCACACGCTGTCAATGAGTTGCATTCCTTCAATACTCTCTCAATACCTCGATACCAAAACCGGAAATAGCCTTTAATTTAATTGCCGGAAATCGTATGCTCCGTTAAGCATTTAAAGTTTTTCCGGAAAGTTCCGATAATAATACTGGAGATGTCATTTACAGCTATTACTGCGGGCTGAGAAGAAAAGGGAGGCAGGTTATGATTAATAAAATCATGATTCTCATCGTTGCACAGAGGCTTGGAAATAACCTGAGAAATGTCATCCTGCCGTCTGTCTTTTTTCCTCTTCTGGTATTATGTCTGTTCATTCCTGTCATTTCTTCCGGCAATGACTGTTCCTACCTTGAGGTGCATTTTGATGAATTAACCGGTTTGGGACAGTGGACAACCACCGATGGTTCTTTCTGGAAACTCAATAGCTTTCTGGACGTTATAATGCCTGCCTCCGCTAAATACAGCCAGACTTCAACCATATCCACCATTTTTTTCCCCGAAGAATCTTTCTATATAGACGCACATTTATCAAATTATATATATAATGATTCTGTTTACGGCTTCTACTTTTTCGACGACCTTTATGGCTCCCCGATAATTATAGATAAAAAAACCTATAAAGCCGTAGGCGCATACTATTCCCCATATACTTTTGCAGGCTCATATGTAAATAACATCAGGGGCAATTACTTTGGACTGATGGGGGTAAGGTCTGACGGAGTCTACGACTCGCTTTTGGAGCTGCAATACCAGGACAATCCCTATTCAGTATACTCGGTAGGAGTGGCTGTCAGGAAGGATGCTATCATACCCCGAGTCAACGGACGGGAAGTCGGCTTTCAAATATACGGGATTTTCAGCTATGTGCCGACAATTACAAATGAACTAAGCCTGTTTGCGATAGCCGGAGTGTCTGATAATAACCTGCGCGCTAATGGAAAATTTTTTACTATCTGCTCGGGCCCACTGTCTTCCTTGCTTGAGGCGCCGACCCTCAGCTATACGCTCAAGAATGACCAGCTGACAATCAGCTGGACCTCAGTCAGCGGGGCTACAGGATATAAACTGTATCTCGGCACAAAATCAGGCTCCTATAACCTGGGCAGTTATAATATGGGCAATACAACTCAATTCGGTCCAATTGATGCCTCGAATATCGCGGGCACATTCTACATTGCGGCCACTGCATATGACGACAGGGCTCAAATTGAGAGCGGCTATTCCAACGAGATATCCTTTACACTGGGCGGGCTTGAAGCGCCGACCCTCAGCTATACGCTCAAGGATGACCAGCTCACATTAAGCTGGACCTCAGTCAGCGGGGCTACAGGATATAGATTGTATCTCGGCACAAAATCAGGTTCCTACGCATGGAATTATGATATGGGTAACTACAGGCAAGGCACCGCCGACGTATCGACCTGGACTCCTGACACGTACTATAGCGCAGTTATTGCATATAACGATAACGGACAAAGCGCCTATTCCAACGAGATTTCCTTTCAGACAAACAGCGCGCCTGTCATAGACTCCCTTAGCCCCAACAGCGGCAAGCCCGGCGATTGGGTAGTGATATCGGGACATGGCTTCAACGACACCCAGGGATCAGGCACTGTAACTTTTGCCGGCACTGCTGCGACTAATATAAGCAGTTGGTCCGACACCACAATTGTAGTAGCTGTCCCGAATATTACATCCACCGGCGACGTTGTGGTGACCGTCGACGACGAGGCCAGCAATGGCGTGACTTTCACGATAATCAATGCCTGCAGCACCCAGCAAGTGGCAGGCAAAAACACACCAGAGACAAGGGTAATAGACATGGGGTTGAGCCACGGCACATTCCGGCTTGATTATGAGACATATCAGGTTCCGGACAGGATAATCGTATATTATGATGGGGCAACTCTGTTTGATACCGGCTGCGTCGGCACAAACGGCACGAAGACAAAGGACATAGGATACTCCGGGTGGTCTACGCAAATTACTGTGGAGGTTCAGCCCAATTGCACGGGCACCTCCAGTACCGGCTGGGAATTCAAGGTACATTGTCCATACGTGAATGATTATTAATGGCCCGGATGTAAGAAATTCCGGCAGCCTAATCAGAAATCAGCCGGGCTAAGATATTGGAAGCAGACCGCTCGGGTCTGCTCAGTGCACCTCATGCCCCACGTGACCGGGATGCAGCTCCTTATCGGTCCCGCTCTTGTAACTCACTGAAGCGCATCCCGCAAGGCTTGCCATAAGGATGGCCGTAATCAAAAATCGCGATATCTTTTTCATTATTCCTCCCGCAAAAAAATGCGAATATTTCTTCTTACAGGATATCTCAAAAAAGACGGAGACTCAACCTGGATTAGTGACCGGCCATGAATCAAGTTCAAAAAGGGTTCACCCATCAGATACCGCTTACTGAAGCACTTTACCGAGAACTGCCCTTATCTTTGCCTCTATTTCTTCCTTGAAAACATCTTCAACTCTGTTGTGCTGTAATGCGGCATCCTTCCTTGTTCTTAACCCGTCAAAATCAAAACCGACGACCTGTATGTCCCGTTCTGTTATTCTTCCGCATTCTACAGCCTCCATCAGTGTTTTAAAGTCCGCCAGTCCCCAATCACTGCTTCTGAAGTATCTTCTTAATTTTTCAGGCACTCTTATTCCATAGTTTCTGTCCATCGCAGCCCGCCCCTCATCAGAATCGTATACCCCACTGTTTTCTATGCCTGTATACAGCTCATTGAACTTCTGCTTAATAAGCTTATTGTAGTGATGAAGGTCGACCATCTCATCCAGTATCACCTGGATTTCCGGCCTGTATCTTTTTTGGCCCGCAAAGAGTTTTTTAAACTTTGCAGCTATTGAATGCGCCTTTGTACCATATTTTTTTGTTTCGGCCTTGTCAAAATCATAGTGAAAACTTTTCCCCTTCAAAAGCATGCTAAGCATATCTTTCAATATCCTGTTTCTTTCCTCAATACCTTTTCTGATCGTCTTAATGACAATGACCCTCTCCTGCAGCAATAAGTGCTCGAAAAACGCTTCCCTCGGTATGCCGTTCAGATCACAGACCGTGATATCACCTTCGGTCATCGTGAAATCAGCCGCCATGCCCCTCAGGTTGTCCTTTGCCAGGAGATATCCGGGTCTTATTTTTTCCCTGTATTCAGCCGGCTTTATCGGAGACTTCACAACATAGTGCGATAATTTACTGCCCTTATTCCGTGGGACCAGAACAAATACTTTTGTACCGGCATCCCAGAAAGTCAGCTCTCCGTCTCTCAGCACCTCTTCGAAGGCCGCGTTCTTCGCACACCCAAATAGCGCCTTCAGTATTCTTTTTTCCCCTTCATTTTCCCATTCCAGTCTCGTGCCATTTTTGAAGATTTGAACGAGAAGATTGATCAAAGCTTCCTTATCTTGACCAGGATGTATTGTTATGCTGACAATATCTTCGAGGCTTTTTGAACAGGGTTTTCTGTCGGATTTCTGCACGGAAATCCTGAACAGACCCGAGATCCTTATCTCATGGCTGCCGTCATCCGGTCTATTGTCAGAGCTCTTTTTATACATATATTCTCACCTCGATAATACTGAGCGGCTGAGTTTACAGGAACTGAAATATGCTCAACCATCCGTGGATGAATGGCTGGCGCATTCTTTTCAGAGTTCTCGCGGTTCTATTAGTAGTCTTACGCCGTCGATAATCTGCTTAATCCTTGCTAGTGAAAGCCTGCCAAATCTTTGCCTCTATCTCTTCCCTCAAAACATCTTCAACCCTGTTCTGCAGCAGATGTCTGCTGTGATTTGATGACATTCATAGCAGTCGTTACAACGGATGATATGTCCGACATACTGGCAGGCACAATCATCGTGTTGCCGGCCTTGGCTATATTACCGAACTGATTTACGAGATTGCTGGCCACCCTGTATTGAACAGCTTCAAGTCCGCCTTTTTCGCTGACAGCCGCAGCTACCCTTTTTATACCCTCTGCTGTGGCATCAGCTACAAGCTTTATCGCTTCACCCTCACCTTTTGCCTCATTGATTTTTTTGGCCATCTCACCCTCGGACTGAAGGATTGCCTTCTGCTTGTCGCCTTCTGCAATGTTGATCGCGGACTGTTTTTCGCCTTCCGATTTCAGAATAAGAGCCCTTTTCTCTCTCTCTGCTGCCATCTGCTTTTCCATGGCGTGCAGAACGCTAGTTGGCGGAGTTATGTTTTTTATCTCGTACCTGAGGGTCTTGACGCCCCATTTATGCGCCGCTTCATCAACAGCCGCAACGATCATTTTATTTACGTTCTCGCGCTCTTCGAAGGTCTTGTCCAGATCCAGCTTGCCCATCTGGCTTCTCATTGTAGTCTGCGCGAGCTGGATGATGGCTATGTTGTAGCTGCTGATGCCGTAGCTTGCCTGCTGCGGGTTCATGACCTGGATAAATACGACCCCATCCACCGTCATCTGGACATTATCCTTAGTGATACAAACCTGCTCAGGGACATCAATGACCTGCTCCTTAAGGGTATGCCTGTAGGCTATTCTGTCGATAAAAGGCACGACGAACGAGAGCCCCGAATTAAGTGTGCCGTTATAGCTTCCGAGCCTTTCAATTACAAAGGCGCTCTGCTGCGGCACGATCTTGACAGACATGGCAATGAACACGAAGATAACTGCGGTAAAAAAGATAAATACGGCTCCTAACATGTTTTTTCCTCCATGGTGTGTGGCTTCACTTTGAGTTTAATTCCATCCGTACCGATAATATCTACGATAGTTCCGGCGGGTATGGTTGAGTTAATGCCGTCTGCCCTGTACGCGGCCCATAATGCGCCTTTATACATAAGAGAACCGCTGAGGCTTGTGATCTCTGTTTCGGTTGTTGCAGTGTCCCCGGAGAAATTGTCGTTAAAGGCAGACTTGTTCGGGAAAAACTTCTCTTTGAGGGTCTTTCTGAACAGTGCCAGTATTGAAATGGACGACAGTCCAAATACGAGAAACTGGGGGCCGGTCTCATGGAGAATACCCATTGCAGTGAGTGCCCCAACAATAAGAGCTCCCATGCCGAAAAAAGAGACGAAGAACGTTGTCGTAACCATTTCCAGAATGAGAAGTAGTAATCCTGCTACGAGCCAAAGCCAGTATGGTATCGCAGTCATAATGTTTCCTTTCTTATCTAATTTTCCCCTCTAAGCTTAACAGCGCTGCACCCGGTTGTTAGCCCGTTCTTGTTTCACCTCGTGCCTCCGTAAGCTTCAACCGTCTCATTGACGAAAGTTGTCTGGTAGTCGTTACGGCTCAAAACTGTGTCATAAAGACCGATGTCTTCACCTTCATGCCTGTTGATGCCGGTATAGCTCAGGCTGGCGTCTTCATACCGTTTGAACTTAAAGACTGCGTCATTCATCAATGCGCTGTTAAAGACTCCGAGGCTGACGAGCAGTTCAAATTCTTTCACGGTCAAACCGCTCACTTTCCTGAATAGCCCCGGCTCCAATTGCGTGATGACATCCTTCAGGCACCGCTCCCGGTAGTCGGTCAAATACATGAACACCGGCACGCGTGTGGCGAACTTGATGAGCTTTTCCTGAATCTGCTTCCGCATGTTCTTGTACTCTTTTTCTTCTTCCGTGAGTTTCTTCTTCTCCTTGTCGGAAAGCTCCTCATCATTGGCTTCCTTTTTCGCCTTCTTCACAGCCTCCGACTTGTTGATAATTGTTTCAATATCCTGATTCAGATTACGGAAACCTTCAATGTTCATCAGCGAATCCATGGCTTCCCTGTTGTTCATCAGGCGCTGCAATGTGCTGTTATCCACATTTACCAGCAAGGCGCTTTCCCAGCGACGCGCCAGCATGGTTGCGGTCGTCCCACTCATGGCCATATCCAGAATCCCGGCGGCATCAACCTGCTTCATCGAACTGCCGTCATACGCAAGCACCGGTAGGAAGCTTATGAACTCCTCCACTTTCTTCTCCGGATTGGACTCATTGACATTCAAGCGGCAACTGTAATCGGCGATCTGCCGCAAAGCCCTGTTCGGCGCGAAGTCAAAGATATAGCATTCCTCTTTGATGATCTGCTCCTGATTAGGCGCGATGCTGTCGGGATTCCTGATCGTCCACGGGGATTGCACGCGGAATGCAGACTGGAAATAGGTTTCAGGAGTGGACGAATTACGCAGCATGAGTATGCCCGTCCACGGTCTTACAGTAACCCCGGTGGTCAGTTTCCCGCAGGAAAGGGTGATCGTCTTCGTGTTCAGGGGATCGTCCATTGCCTCCTGAACCGGCGGCAGCGCCGCCACACCGGTCCCAGCGGCACTTCCCGCCGCCACGATCACTTTAAAATCGTGATAAAACCGGTTCTGTTTTTTTGCCAGAAGGTTGCGCATGGCCTGACACGAAGCAACGCTGGGCAGGAACCAGAATGTATGCGACAAGACATTCAGCAGGCGGGCGTCTGAAAATGGCATCGGCGGCTTCTGTGCGCCTAACTTCAGGTTGTCAACGGTGGTCGCCATAAATGAGCCCCGGATCAAATCCAGCCATTTCTGGACCTCGTCCTGATAGGTGAACTTGGCATCATCCCCAACACCCGCAGCAGTAAAGAAGACATTCAGATCAAACTCATCAAACTCCCCCTGCATGGCTATTTCGCGGATCGAATCGGGCAGTTGATAGGTCATCAGCACCATACGGGGCAATGCGGCGTATGGATTGTCAGCGCCTGCCCAGTCCTGCCTGGCCTGCTGTTCATCCGAATACGTCCAGTTGAATATCTGCTCTTCGATGAACTCACCTGATGCGATGGCCCGGAATGGCGTGCCGGACAGATAAAGATAGCCGCCCGTCGTGATCGGCATAATCTCTTCGTCGAAATCCTCAATGCCCTGTCCTTCTCCGAACTCGATTTCATTCTTGTCTTCCGCCTCAAAAAGCTCCTTGGCGTTTTCACGCCATGCCCCGTAGTGATATTCATCCAAGATCACGCAATCCCAATTGGTTGCATGGACCCACTCGTTCTTGGTCTTAATCCCGCCCGTACTCTTGTTCTTGCCCAGATAATCCTGAAAAGATCCGAAGCAGACGAAGGGCTTTTTCTTGTCCGCCTCCTCGTAGGACATTCCGCCCGGCGAGATGAACTGCCAACCTTTGAAATCAATATGGCACTTCAAATCCTCTTCCCAGGCGCCCTGCACCGCCGGCTTAAAGGTCAGCACCAGCATCTTGCGCCATCCCATTTTTTTGGCAAGCTGATAGGCGGCAAAGGTCTTGCCGAACCGCATTTTCGCGTTCCACAGGAAGTGCGAAGGCTTGCCCGAGTTTTCGTCTCCGAAACTCTTGAAATAGGCGATGGTCTTTTCCACCGCCGCCACCTGTTCCGGCCGCATCTTGAAATCAAGCGATCGGCTTTCCTCGTTCATCTCTCCTGTCTTGAGAGCGATGATGGCCGCCTTGACCTGTGCCACCGAACACTTGAACCATTCCCCCTCGGGATTCTTGACACCGACAATTCGTAAATGGCGGTGAACATCATGATCTATGAACGTCGTGCCGTCATTGCGCATCGCGGACTCTTCCAGTACGATCCGGTACGGCGGTTTGCCGGGACGAAGCGTCGGGTATTGCTGCGCCACACGGCTCTTCGCATCCACCGTGGTATAGCCGATTTTCAGCAAGCCCCTGTATTGAGGATTCGTATCCTCATAGGCGTAAATGGTTGGCCGGGAATTGGGCCGTCGGGGGAAGAACCTATCAGCGCTCATCCGAATCTCCCCTGATCCTTTTTTTCGTTTTTGACGGAGGCAGAAAGTTGTCGCCTGTTACCACGCTTCTGCCGGTTTTCTGCTCCAGTTCACGGCGGGCCTTTTTAGCGATTTTGCCGCCCTTCTTGCCTGCTTGGGCATTTTCAGGCATGCCGATAGCTTCTACGCTCTCTGCTATCTGACGGGTTGAAAGCTCAGCCAGTGCAGTGAAAATCAGTTCCGCCTCGTTCATATGGTCGCGCAGGTTTTGGGTTTTGAGCCCCTTGATCTCCTTATGCTTCTTGACTGAAACACCGCTCCATTCCTGATGAATTATGTTGGTTAGAATAGAGTATTCGTCTTCGCCTTTTATTTCATGATCTTTCCAGTAATCGGTCAGCTTGTTTCGGGTCTCCTGCCCCATCATCCGCTGCTGAATCCACTTCTCGCTTCTGCCGTGTTGCTGCCAGAACTCACGCGCTCTGTCAACAGAACGCGCCGGATCAGCCATATCCTGCATCCGTTCATAGCCGACCTTTGCCAGCCATAGTTTGATCGGCTCCGCCTTGGGGCTGGGTACGGACTGAATCAGGCGCAGAAGCGTTTCAGGATCAGCAACATCGGTAATGCGCATTTTTCCGTCTTCCGCAACCAGCTTCAAACGGTTACATTTTGTAACCGTTTCACTCCCCTCTTTATTCAGCCGGTTTTTCAAGACCTTCCAATAGTTTCTTGCGGCCTGATAATCCGGCTGCTGGATCAACACCTGAATAATATCCACTACAGAGAAATACCATGTTTCAGCTTCTTCATCATATACTCTGCGGATTTTATAGTTTTCAAAAACAGCGAGCGCCTGTTCCTTACTCATTGTTCGGCTCCATCGGACGAACCATGGTTTCTATAAAAGCGATTTCGTCGTCTGAAAGACCGAAATGAGTGTAGAGTTTCTTATCTGTCCATGCTTTCGTCATAGGCAAAAGGGGCACAAAGGAAAAGCGATCCTTTGTGATGTGCTGCGTATTCTTGCGCAAACCTACCAAAAACCGGAGAAACTTTGTCCTCAGATAGCTATCCAAATTTTTGGCTTCGATTTCGGTTTCGTAAGCGCCAACTACAAGATAGGTCTCTGTGCAGGCACTGGGAGGCGGTGCTACAATAGGCTTACCCATTATCATGCGTGGATAATCGCGGGCTTCGCCACCTTCTCCATAAGCCATAGAAATTAACACTTTCCAAACCTCTATCATATCTATGCCATTTGAGATGTCCGACTTTTGTATTTTACCGACTGCTTTATTTGCATACAATGTAACATTCCCTTCCCCTGTGGGCTGAACAAAAGTCCGTAGGCCAAAGGGTTTCTGTCGAGAAACCTGTTCACTCATTGGCGGGTATTTCTTTGCCTTAACCTTTTCCAGAATGGAAATGGCTTTATTGAACCGAACAAACGTATCAAATTGATCCAATGGGCGGTTCATCGTATCATCCATGCCATTCATGTGTGTCGTCACACGACATGGACCACTGTAATCCCGCTCCCACAGAAAATAGCATACACCGCCAATAACCTTAACGCCGGGGAAAACGTCAGATGCTATAGGATGGTCAACCAAATGAGAAATCCGGCGATCCTTGAGCATGGTATCACGAAAATGATCTAAGCCCTTACCTCCGGCAAACCACCGAGAGGGTATAATTATTGACAGAAATCTCGGATTAAGCTTTTTGGCTTGTTCTACAAAAATATGGTAAATAGGCGATGAACCTGCGCTATCACCAGCATCACTCAACTGATACGGCGGATTCCCGACAATCACATCAAATTTCATATTAAATATCTCCTCCGGATTTTCGGTGTGGATAAGCTGATAGGCGTGGGTCTCCAGTTCCCCACCTCGGTCGTATTCCGTTTGGCTCGCCCCGCAGAAAACGCACCGCCCATTTTCCCATTTATGTTCAATTCGCTCAAAGCGGATATTGCCCTGCGGTTGATCAAAAGCATCGCAGACGGAATATTTCCCGTTGGCTGTCTTGGAACAATAAACCGACCGGCGGGAAAGCAGGGATGTCAACTCCGTTATGGCGATGCCGAAGAGTTGGTTATTGAAGATGTGGTTTGCTCTTTCCTGCTGGTCGGGAATCTGCTTTTCAACCACACGCAGTTTTCGCTCCAGAATCTCTGTCAGAAAATTACCCGTCCCGCAGGCAGGTTCAAGGAACCGCGATTCGATCCTCTCCGTTTCCTGTTTCACCAGATCAAGCATGGCGTTGACCTCCCGCCTGCCGGTCAAAACCTCGCCATGATCGGTGACTCTCTGTTTTGAGACAACCTGCGTTTCTTGCTTATCTGAACTCATATTTTCACTATTTGCCCTTTATAAATAATACCAGTAATCTCTTTTTCTTCGCCCGCCACGGACGGCGGACATCTTTAGCGCGGGTTTCTTTTCAAAGTGGCTAACCAGTAATTAGCCAGTTAATGGTACTAACAACGGAATTCCGATGTTAGTCAACCAGAAATTGGAAGTAAACCGCACCAGATAATATCAGAATTTGAATGTTAGTCAGATAGAGCTCGCTGTTCCCCATAGTTGATACTGATAATAACTTATACTATTTCCCGGTTTTTGAAAAGAGGGGAGTGCAGGAAGTAAGTGGCCGATTATAATGCGGAAAAGCCATGAGGGAACCTTGCCCCTGATGCAGATTTACACACATCGTGTACGCCTCTACCACAAAAAAGGGGCTGTGATTTTCATCACAGCCCCCATCCATTAACCCTCTGATTTAACAGCCGTTTTACTGGCGCGCCCTGAGGGATTCGAACCCCCGACCTGCGGATTCGTAGTCCGACGCTCTATCCAGCTGAGCTAAGGGCGCATGCTCTATTAATATCAGCTTATCCCTTCTTTACTCCGCTCTTCAGTACAAGTCCGAATTTCGGGTGCTCAAAAGGATGAATGGTCGGGAACTTCGAGTACAACCAGCCCTTGAATACCTCTTTGTCGCCTTCCAGAACATGTACCTTTACTGCAGGATTGTTCGGCTCATTCGACAGGGAAGTAATATTGAGGCCGTCCATCTTGAAATCAGGGATGAACTCGCTGACAGAGATCTTGAGATTAGAGTTCGGGACCTTGAGATCGCTGTTCAGGCTTACGGTATGCTCCGAGGTCTTCTTCGATGCCTTATCTTCGATAACAAGAACAACTGCCTTCCACTTGCCCTTAACTGTGTCAGGAAGCGTAACGGTCGTCTCTCCCTTAGGCATGATAACATTTCCACCCTGTCCCGGCTGACCAGGCTGAGGATGTCCCGGAGGAAGCTGCTGCTGTCCAGGCATTCCCGGCTGAGAGCCGGCCTGTTCCTTCTTCTTGCAGGCTCCGACTGCAACAAGCATTGCAAGGCTACATACTACTGCTAAGACTTTCTTCTTCATTTCCAAACCTCCTTGGTTTTTAGTTAATAGTCAAAGACTTTAACCGATTTGTCACGCTGTTAATCATGCTGCATTTCCGCCTTTAGCTGGCGGAGAGGCAGGGATTCGAACCCTGGGTGAAGTTTTACCTCCACAACCGCTTAGCAGGCGGCTGCCTTCGACCGACTCGGCCACCTCTCCCAAAGCAGTATATAATAGCAGCAAGTTTATTTTTTTGTAAAGAAAAGCGGTTTATTTTATAACCTGTGCTGTGCATGCCGATTTTGCTTATCTCTCACGCAGTTATTCGTAAGTTTCGAAAGCCAGGGCAAGTGGAATTCCGTGAGGAACACTGCTAAACTGAACTGGATTGCACCTCGCACCTCACGATCCGGAAGGAAGAGGAGAGACAAAAGTGGACAGGAAAAAGATACTGATCATCAGCGCGTTGACATTTCTCACTCTTATTTACATATTTGTCATAGGCACGTCTAACGGCGCTGAGCTCTTCAGAAAAGAAGGCTGCATCGATTGTCACAGCTTTAAGGGACGGGGAGGCAGCATCGGTCCTGAGCTGACGGGAGTTTCCAAAAGGAGAAGCAGAAAGTGGATGACGGATCAGATAAGAGATCCGCAGTCACATAACCCTGATACGAGGATGCCTTCTTTCAGCCATCTGTCCATAATCGAGACTTACTCTCTGGTACGCTATCTTTCAGAGTGAAGACAGATATCGCGAAAGAAACCTCTCCAGCCCGTCTCTGTAAAGAGAGCCCGAAGACAGGAAGCCTTCATTGTGGCTGCCCCTGATCTCGAGAAATTCCTTTGGATGAGACGCCTTATTGAAAAGTATTAAAGCGTGCTCAAAGGGTATCAGCTCATCCTGGGGACTGTGGATAAAAAGTTTCGGGATCGAAATACCGGACATCTTATCGCCCGATGCATAATGATAACGGGAGATCATGCGCACAGGCAGATGTGGGAAGAACTTCTCTCCCAGGTCAGGGATGGAGGTAAACCCTGATTCCATTATAACCGCGCCGGCCTTGCGCCTCAGGGCGAGCTCTGCTGCCACGGCGCTACCCAATGACCTGCCAAACAGAATGATCTTCTCAGGTCTGACATGCAGCACTTTGACAAGATAATCCCATGCAGCCTCCGCATCCAGATAGGTGCCTTTTTCTGTAGGTGATCCCCCGCTCTTTCCATAGCCTCTGTAATCGAATATGAGAATGCTGAGGTTAAGGTCGTGGAATATGCGGATCGAATCAAGGCGGTGGGAAATGTTGCCCGCGTTGCCGTGACAAAAGAGAAGCACACCCCGCTCATGCTCAGCAGGGATATACCAGGCTGATATGGTTACATCATCTTTCGTCCCGAAGCTCAGTTCCTGATAATCCAGGCCGATCTCTTTCGGGGTATTGGAGATAACCCTCTCAGGGAAATAGAGCATACTGCCCTGCCTCGCAAAGACAAAGGCAACAAGCACAACATATCCGAGCAGGATACCGATAAGAACAGCGTATATCACCTTTTTTTTTCTCACTGGCTTTTTCAAGCAGAGAAGATGGAATCTAATAAAACTCTTTCAGGATCTTTTCCAGCCTTGAACCGGCAAAGGCCTGCTGCACAAGGGGCGCAGCTTTGATAACCGGTATCCTCTCCTCAAAAACAGGACGCCGGTTCCTGAAGATGATGCCGACAGGTATCCTGTCCCCCCATTCAAGCGCCCGCCCAAAGGCCCCGGATCTGTCCTCCGGATTATATTCGGGTTCGAGGTGATAGACCCGCTGACGATACCATTCATAGGTATTGACCTTGTTAAAGGTCACACAGGGCTGCAGTATGTCCAAAATGGCAAAGCCCTTATGGTTCAGCGCTTCCTTCATAAGTCCTTTAAGGTGCTCTGCATCTCCTGCAAAGCCCCGCGCCGCAAAACTGCAGTCAAGGGCAACGGCAAGCGCCATGGGACTAAGCTGTTCCGAAAAAACGCCGAAGGGCTGGTTCTTTGTCTTCATCCCTTCCATACTCGTCGGCGAGGCCTGGCCCTTTGTCAGGCCGTATATCTGGTTGTTATGCACAAAAAGCTTCACGTTTATATTCCTTCTCATGGCATGCATGAGATGGTTTCCTCCCTCGCCATAGCAGTCTCCGTCGCCTGCTACAGCGATCACAGGCATCATATGATTGGCAAGCCTTATCCCGGTTGCCACAGGCAGTGTCCGACCATGAAGGCCATTGAAAGTATTGCATTTCAGGTAGTGGGGCAATTTGGCTGCCTGCCCGATCCCGGAAACAATCGTGAACTGGTGCGGCTCCCAGCCCAACTCTATCACGGCCTCCTTAAATGCCTTGAGGATGCTGAAATTGCCGCATCCCGGACACCAGGCAGGCGTCTGTCCCTTATAGTCTTCCAATTGCGGCATGTACTTCTCCTAAAAGACCTTCTACGCTGAACGGTCTTCCATCAAATTTATTGATCCTGGTCCCGAAATCATATCCTGTCTCCGCCCTTATAAGCCGGGCAAACTGGCCTGTTGCGTTGTTCTCTACGCACACGGCAAGCCTTGCACTGCGGAGCAGACTGAGGCAATCGAACTTATCTGTCGGAGGAAAGGGACAGATCTCGCTGAAATGAAGCATGGCAGCCTTATAGTCCCTGGAAAGGATATCAACGACCTCCTGAATAACGCCGCAGGTCGAACCCCAGCCTGCAAGCACGATCTCGGGACTCGAATCTCCGTAAAGACGAGGCGGCTCCATCTCCTGCCTGATCTGCGGCAGCTTTCTGAGAAGCCTCTTGTCCACCATCTTTATCCTTGTCTCCGCGTCTTCAACGATATGCCCTTCTTCATCATGCTCATCGCTGTCCGTCACCACAAGATGAAGTGATTCTCCCGGCACAGCCAAAGGAGAAACTCCCGTATCAGTGAAGGCATACCTCTTATAAGTCTGAAGTGCCTTCAGCGAATCTCCCCTCAGCCTGTAATCATGAACCCTCGTCTTCTTCAGGTCAAATGCTTCAAAGGTCCACTGGCTGTCTGCAAGGTACTGATCAAAAATGATAATGGCAGGCACCTGATATTTTTCCGAAAGATCAAAGGCCCTCTGAGTTAGATAAAAGGCCTCTTCAGGTGTTCCAGGTGCAAAGACGAGCCGCGGAAATTCACCGTGGGCAGTATAGATGGCGAACTGGAGTTCGCCCTGCTCTGTGCGTGTCGGAAAGCCCGTCGCAGGGCCGGGTCTCTGCCCGAGGCCGATGACAACCGGAGTCTCGGTCATGGCTGCAAGGGATAGCCCTTCAACCATAAGGGCAAAACCCCCTCCTGATGTACCTGTCATCGCCCTCACTCCGGCAAAGGAGGCTCCAAGGGCCATATTGATAGCTGCAATCTCATCTTCAGCCTGCTCCACGATAATACCGTACTCCGCTTCCCTGTCAGCCATATAATTCATAATACCTGTCGAAGGAGTCATGGGATAGGCGGAATAGAACCTGCAGCCCGCTGACATAGCGCCGAAACCTATAGCCTCTATACCCGAGATAAGCATCTTCGGCCCTGATTGCGGCGCGACCGGAAAAGAGCATGTAGCACAGTTTTTGGCTGCAAAATCATGGCCTGCCATCGCAGCAGCACTATTTTGTTTTATAATCTCTTCGCCTTTTTTCTGGAAGATATCGCTGATGATGACAAAAAGGAGATCAAGCTCCATTCCTAACATACCCAAAACAGCCCCTGTCGCAACAGTATTTTCCATGATCCTGCTTCCTCCGTGCTCGACCGCAAGCCTGACAAAGGGAATGTCCAGGAATTTTGGTTCGTCATGTCTCTGTTTCAGGGACTCGGAGTCATAGATTATCCGACCCTTGGGCGTAAGCTCTTTTTCATGGAGAGTGATGCTCTGCCTGTCCAGGGCAACAAGGATATCAATCCGGTCACCGGGCGCAGTTATCGGCCTGTCAGAAAGCCTGATCTGGAAGTAATTATGTCCGCCCCGTATGCGCGATTCATAATCCTGGTGGGTGAAGACATTATAGCCTGAACGGGAAAAGACCCTGGCAAGCGTCTCCCCTATAGTCTGAATGCCCTGTCCTGCTTCACCGCCGATCTTTACGGAGTAGTCCATAGCATCACTTTTTGAAACTGTCCTTAAACTTTACCAGCCACATTATGTGGCTCCTTTCCTCATTGATGATCTCGTCAACGACATCTTTTTCCTTTATTGCGTCCCTGATAACGTGGAAATAGAGCAGTGTCTCTTTCTCAAACCCCATGGCGTATGCTACCGCATCTTCCACTGTCTTGACATGCTCAAGGGAAGGAAGAGCTTTGTGCCTGCCAAGAAAAAACTCGGACTCAACAATTGCCCGGAGATAGTATGAAACCTCCTCCCAGCCCTGAGGTTCCTCTTCCTTTACTATCTCCTTCAGTTCTATGAACCTCTGCTCATGGACCCGCTCTTTTGAAGCAAGGGTATCAAAAAGCTTCTTCAGCCCCTCGTCCGAGCTGAACCTCTTTGCCATCGAGGTATAAAAGTCATACCCGAGTTTCTCTGTCTGGACTGCCTGTTCAATAACCTCGCTTATGGAATACCTTTCCATCCGTCCTCCCTTACAGTTGTTGATATTCACACATGATGATGCTCTTCAGTATGCCCGCCTGCTATTACATAGAGAGTTTCTCCGACTGCCCTGTTATACATAAGATATGTCTCCTCACCCTTCATATAAAATGCCTCTCCCTGTCTGACCCGGGTTTCTTCATCGCCCCTGCGCAGGATAACCTCGCCGCGTGCAATGCAGATGATCTCCTCATGGCCTTTTCCGGGTTTGAGCTCCCTTCCCTTTTCACCTTCGGTCAGAAAACCATAGACCAGGTAACAGGCCTGTGTCTTCAGTTCCGCAGAGCCGAGCACAAATTCCCCCTCATTATTTATCGCAGCTTCTGAAACATTATAGATTTTCATTATTAATAGAAGTTTAGTGTATACCCTTTAGATCGTCAACCGTCAGCAAGCCCGCCTCCATAAGACGGGCGGCAAAGAGATAACCTCCGCAGGGAGATGCGGTGTCAGTCCCGAGCATAAAATCACAGTCACTATCGGAGAACGGGCAGGCACTGCACAGGAACTGGGATAGTATGGCCTGCGCAGGGTCACCCGGCATTTCGCGGCGGCTGTCCCTCAAAGAAGGGACTACCCTGCCCTTTTCGGCAAGCTGCTTAATTACGAAAAACCCCTGGCATGCCAGTTCCTCATTCTTACCGGGCTTGTAATAGCTGCAGAAATCCCTGCATATCTTATCTGTCAGTTCCCTGTTGCCGGCCATGATTTAATGATATCACATACCCGATATGGCTGACCCCTCCTGACAAAAAGGGCCACGAATTTCGTGGCCCCGCATGGGAAAAAGATGTCATTTTGCCAGAACCAGCTATAGACGATGCCGGATCGGACTTATCGAAACGGTATCTTTATCGCTTATCACCGCCGGATATAAAGAAATCCCATGATCAGTATGAACCGAACAAAAGATCGGTGACAGAAAGACCGATCGAGCCGCTGGCATTGCAGTTTGAGCCTGCGTTTCCGCTGAGCACACTGGTCTCCAGGTTGAATGTCCCGGCGACCGTCTGATGGCAGTTCAGGGCAGCACCGGCTTCAGTGGTAAGCTGGCTGTCAATCGCCAGGTTGACGTTTACGGTTGTTCCTGATGCAAACTGCAAGGTCCCCGATGTTGCGACGGTGCCGCTCACACCTTCACAGTCGCTGAGCGTGACATTCAGGGCAACCTCCCCTGTAAGGATATTGTAAGTTCCCGTGTATGTCCCGCTACCCCCGTCTACGCACGGGATAGTCCCCGAGACATTCTGCGCTGCTGCAACACCTGCCATAAGAAGAAAAATACATAGTGTAATAAAAACCTTCATGCTGCTATACCTCCGTTTTTTGGGTTTTGCACCCGGATTTTTCTTATACTCAAGCATAAACTTAACAGGCTTCAAATGCTGCTATCATTTTCCGGAAAGAGTGGGAGGTTGTCAACTCCTTTTTCGCGAGTCTTTTGTCTGACATAAGGGCCGCGCTCCGATGGCGTTTTCCGCATGACAAATACAGGCCGACAGGCGCCTTATGTATTATTTTGTATAATAATGCATGCGCTATTTTCTCTCTGAAGAGGCAGTGCTGAAATGGCTCGAAACGCCTTCCGTATACCACATCTCAGCCGATGAGCTTTACGAGCTTGACGAGGAGTCCTTTTCATTCCTGAGGCACTGCGCATCTCCTGAGGGAGCCGAGTCTGAAGAGAATGATTTTATCTGTTACTGCCTGAAAGAAGGGGTCCTGACAACCGAAGCGGCAGCCGTGAAACGCCCTCCGGTTCTGAAATCGCCCGTGCCTTCCCTGAGATACCTTGAACTGCAGATTACAAACAGATGCAACCTAAGATGTAAACACTGCTATATAGATCTCCCCTCTCACAAAGGACCGATGGGCGGATATGAGCTGCCGGTCGAGCGTGTCAGAAATATCCTCACCGAGTTCGAGGAGATGCAGGGACTGCGGGTGCTCATCACAGGAGGTGAGCCGCTAATGCACAGCAGATTCTCTGAGATCAACGCCATACTCCCGCAGTTTGCCGGCAGAAAGGTTTTGCTCACAAACGGCCTGCTTCTGAACAGGGAAATAATTGAATGTTTAAATGTCGATGAGATCCAGGTCAGCATTGACGGCATGGAGGATGCGCACGATGCCCTGAGAGGGCCTGGAACGTTCAGGTCGGCTATCGAGGCGATCAAACTGGCCAGGCAGAGCGGGCTCGGGACATCTGTATCTACTATGGTGCATGCAAAAAACCTCGGAGACTTTGATGAAATGGAAAGGCTGTTCAAAGACCTGGGAATCAGGGACTGGTCAGTCGACGTACCCTGTGTAACAGGCAGGCTCGAGGCAAATGCCGGCTTTCAGGTAAGACCGGAACAAGGCGGCCGATATCTGGGGTATGGATACGGCGGAGGTCTTCATGCCGGGGCTGCCGGTTTTGGATGCGGACTGCACCTCATGTCGGTGCTGCCGGATGGAAGGGCTGCCAAATGCACGTTTTATGCTGACAGGGCAGCAGGTAATATCGCAGATGGGATAAGACAATGCTGGGAAAAGATCAAGCCTGTAAGACTCGATACGCTGGAATGCGACTGCGTCTATATTGAAGCCTGTCGCGGAGGGTGCAGGTACAGGGCAGAGCAGCTTGGCAATCCACTGGGCAGGGATATTTACAGATGCTTTTTTTATGATATACTTAAACAGAACGATGCGGACATGAACTCCGCGTACCCCTAAGAAAGGTGGTGTCAGGCATGACTATCAGAAAAGTTTCAAAGAAGGTAGCTACAACCTGCAAGTGCAAGAGTTCCTGCTAGTTTTTTCCGCTATATAAAACAGAAAGGACCGTGCCGCTATTACGAGCACGGTCCTTTCTGTTTTAACTGCAGCCAGTGCCGACCGGAACCGTCACTTTGAGATCAGTCTTGCCTCTGCAGCTGCCCAATTAATATTTTTGAAAAACGCCTCGATGTAGTCAGCCCTCTTCAGACCGTAATCGATCATGAAGGCATGCTCAAATACATCCATAATCAGTAGAGGCGCAGCTCCTGCCGGATGCGAGACATCATGCTCATTAATCCAGAAATTAAAGAGCCGCCCTTCAGCACCGTCCTGATACAGGATGGTCCAGCCTATGCCCCTCATCGCGCCCGTAGCCTTAAAATCCTTTTCCCAGGACTCATATCCGCCGAAATCGGTCTTCATCCTGTTAAAAAGAGGACCGTTGTTGTCAAGGGCCGCCTTCCCGCCGAGGTTCCCGAAATAGTATTCATGCAGCCGCATGCCGTTGAATTCCCATCCGAATCTTCTTTTCAGCTCTGCATACTCAGGCGTTCCTGTCTTGTTGTCTTTCAGCATCTGGTCCAGGATGTCGATCACCTTGTTCGTATTCGTCACATACCCCTGATAAAGGGTAAAGTGGTTTTTCAGGAGGGTTTCACTGAATCCCTCCATGCCGAGTAATTTACTGTAATCCTTTGCCGCGTAAGGCATAGCACATACCTCCTCTGTTATGGTTTTTCACCTTTAAAATTTATCGAACC
>JACRHE010000154.1 GCA_016217695.1 Nitrospirota bacterium
AGAAGGCGAATATACTGCTTGACAGAAAGGCGCTTGCAGACCTCGCATACCATGACCCAAAGGCGTTCAGCACTATCGCCGAGACGGTAAAAACGAGCCTGGCTTCATGATGTCCTGTGGATGAGCTTCTTTCCCTCAAGACAGCATTCCTGGAAGAGATCGACCCGGTCACAACTCTTGCCGAACTCCAGCAGATAAAAAATAAGTATTCAGGACGAAAAGGGCTCTTAACCGCAAGGCTTAAGGCCCTTTCATCCGTCCCGCCTGATCAAAGACCCCTTTACGGAAAGACCCTCAACGAGATAAAGGACTTTATCGAGGAGACGCTCGGGCATAAGGAGCTTCTCCTGAAGGGTAGGGAGAAGGAGAAAAGGCTCCTTACAGAGAAGATAGACATCACGCTTCCCGGCAGATATACCCGCTTTGGCAGAAAGCATCCGATCAATCAGGTCCTTTCCGAGATCAAGGACATCTTCGTCTCCATGGGGTTCGGCATCGAGGACGGCCCCGAGATAGAGCTTGACTATTACAACTTTGAGGCACTCAACATCCCGAAAGACCATCCTGCCCGCGACATGCAGGATACCTTTTATATCTCCGACGACGTTGTCCTCAGGACCCATACATCTCCTGTCCAGGTGAGGGTCATGGAAAAGCGGAAACCCCCTCTGAAGATAATAGTGCCCGGGAAGGTATACAGATGCGATGCCGATGTTTCCCATACCCCCATGTTTCATCAGGTCGAAGGCCTGATGATAGACAGCGATATATCGTTTGGCGATCTGAAGGGCGTAATCGAGCTCTTCTTTCACAGCTTTTTCGGGAAGGGCACGCCTGTACGGTTCCGGCCCAGCTATTTCCCTTTCACCGAGCCCAGCGCTGAGGTTGATATAGGCTGTATCTTCTGCGCAGGGAAGGGCTGCCGCATCTGCAAGACTACCGGCTGGCTCGAGGTGCTCGGGTGCGGTATGGTGCACCCCAGGGTCTTCGAGATGGCAGGGTACGACCCTGAGGAACACTCAGGGTTCGCATTCGGCATGGGCGTGGAAAGACTTACCATGTTGAAGTATTCGATCGACGACATACGGCTTTTTTATGAAAATGATCTCAGATTTCTGGAGCAGTTTTAGAAAGGAAGCATGCGCGTTCCCATTGAATGGTTGAAGGATTTTGTCGATGTCTCAGCATCTCCTGAAGAGGTGGCGGACAGGCTGACCATGGCCGGCCTTGAGATAGAGGGCATGGAGCCTTTTGACAACGATGTCGTCCTGGAGGTCAATGTAACCCCGAACAGGCCTGACTGTCTGAGCATCCTTGGTATTGCCAGAGAGGTAGCTGCTGCCTTCGGCCTGCCGCTGAAGATGCCGGAGACGGAGATAAGCGGGAATCCGCCTGTTTCCGACATCCGGGTTGAGATCCTGAACCCTGAATTATGCAACAGATATACCGGCAGGACGATAACAGGGGTTTCTGTCGGGGATTCTCCTGAGTGGATTAAAAAGCGGCTGGAGAAATGCGGCATACGCGCGCTTAATAACAATGTTGTGGATATCACGAACTATGTCCTTCTGGAGCTCGGCCACCCGCTGCATGCCTTTGATGCAGACAGACTTCAGGGCGGCATGATACAGGTCAGGAAGGCAGGACCGGACCGGACAATCACAACGCTCGACGGTCTTGAACGGGAGCTTCCCGAAGATGCGCTTTTGATCTGGGATGAGAGAAATCCCGTTGCCGTTGCCGGCGTTATGGGAGGAGAGGATTCGAGTGTTACGCATGAAACTGCGGACATATTCCTGGAGAGCGCCTATTTTGAACCTGCATCGGTCAGAAGGACATCGAAAGAACTCGGACTGAGAAGTGAATCCTCTTACCGGTTTGAGCGGGGAACGGATATTGAATTCCTCGTGAACGCCCTGAACAGGGCAACACTGCTTATGAGAGAGACGGGCGGCGGCACGATTCATGAAATCGTTGATGTCTATCCGGAGAGGTATGTCCCGGCGAAGGTCAGTGTAAGGTATAGCCGCGTCAATACCCTTCTCGGTACGGCGCTCAAAAAGGAGGAGATGCTCCGGATCCTCGGCAGGATCGGGCTCAGGACTGAGGACAGGGAAGAGCTCTTTGATGTCTATCCGCCTGCATACCGCAGGGATATACACCAGGCCATTGATGTGATAGAAGAGGTTGCCAGGCTTCATAACTTCGGAAACATTCCGGTGAGAATACCGAGAACTGCGCTTTCAGACGGCATCCTGAACCGGAGGGATATCTCTGTGAATACCATAAGGGATGCAATGAGGAAGGCCGGACTTACAGAGGTCATCAATTACAGTTTTATGAATCCTGCTGATCTGGATCTGCTTGGGCTCCCAGAAGACGATGTGCGGAGAAGACGGGTGAGTGTGAGGAATCCCCTGAAACAGGAGGATTCCCTTATGAGGACAACGCTGATCCCCTCGCTGATCAATAATTTCGTCTATAACCTTTCGAGGGGCATGAGGGATATACGGCTCTTTGAACTTGCGCGTGTCTTCATCGATACAGGGGCGCACCTTCCAACAGAGGAGATGAGGCTGAGCGGGATCTTTTTCCGGCAGGACATCCCCTCGATCTGGAAAGATGCTGTTCCTGCATTTTTTATGGCAAAGGGAGCGCTAAAGTCGCTATTTGAAGAGACAAGGGTGACTGAGTTGTCCTATATACCGGCTGAAGAAGTTTTTCTGCACGGAGGCAAATCAGCAGATATTATGACCGGGGATAAACGGTTAGGTTTTGTTGGAGAACTTGGACCGGGTATTGTTGAGACTCTTAATCTCAAGCTCCAGAAGCCTGAGATAGTAGTTTTCGAATTGAATGCGGATATGCTGATGTCGCTCATCCCCGCACGTATGACCTATACCCAGATACCGAGATATCCTTCCATCGAAAGGGATATCGCGGTCATCATGGATGACGGCATTCCCTCAGCCCGGGTCATGGCTGATATAAGGGGTTACCGCTATGATTTCATCGCAAAAGTGGAACTCTTCGACCATTACAAGGGAAAGAATATCCCTGAAGGGAAGAAGAGCCTCGCGTTCAGGATCACATACCGGTGCAATGACAGGACCCTGACAGACAGCGAGGTCGAGACCGTTCATCAGCATTTGGTCGAGCATGTCCTTTTGAAGACCGGCGGGGAATTAAGGACGTAATCCTTTTGAGCCTGCTGCCTTCTCCAGGGGGCAGCAACTCGTGAGACGGCCTGTTTCTACTGCCCCCTTTCTTCCCTGTAGCAGACCGTTCTCTGCGGATAGGGCATTTCTATCCCCTCCTGTTTGAGCCTTTTGATAATCAGCTTTTTCAGCTCATGCTGCACCAGCGACTGGTCTTCATAGCCCCTGACCTGGCAGAAAAGCGTGAGATCGAGCGAGCCTTCACCGGAAACCGGGCTGAGCCTCACAAAAGGTTCCGGGGCTCCAAGAAGTCCGGGTATCTTCCCGACGGCATTGGTCGCCTCTTCAATGAGTATCTTTTCAACTGCTTCGGCATCAGAGGTGTAACCGACCCTGACCGGGATCGCAAGCGACAATTCCTTTCCGGGAAGGCAGTAATTCGTGACAACGCTCTGGGCGAGTTTGCTGTTCGGTATCACAACCATGTTATTCGGCCGCATAAGTATG
Source organism: Nitrospirota bacterium (assembly GCA_016217695.1). GTDB lineage: Bacteria > Nitrospirota > Thermodesulfovibrionia > Thermodesulfovibrionales > UBA6898. The sequence goes on from JACRHE010000154.1 coordinate 3,666, forward strand.
CGGGTCGTTCTCCAGGTGATATCCTCCACCCGCCCCTCCTGGCCGGACTCAAGCCGTATGACGTCACCGACCCTGATCGACCTTTCCACCAGGATATGAATGCCGGAAAAAAGGTTGGCAAGGGTGTCCTGCAGGGCAAGGGCAACGGCAAGGCCCCCAACCCCCAGTGCTGTTAAAAGCGGCGTGATCGAGATTTCGAGCACGCTCAGTATGATCAGGAACCCGATGATCAGGATGGTGCCCTTGAGAACTCCGTAGGCAAGACCTGTTGCCGGAACAGGAAAGCCCGATCTGTGTATGTAGTCTGTAAATATACGGGAGGCAAGGTTCGCCGCAGCTACAGTGACGGAAAAGATGACGATGACATGGATTGACCGGCTGAAATAGAAGACATATTTTGCCGGAAGCTCTGAGACAGAAGCCCCGATTGAAAGCCCGATAGCGAGACACCAGTATAATGAGGAACCCCTGAACGCCTCGATTATGATGTCGTCTATCCGTGCATTGTTCTTCCCGGCCCGGGCAAGAAGGAACCGGAATGCAATTCCCCTGACGGCAAATAACGCAGCAAACGAAAGAATTGCTGCTATAGCCGGGATAATGAGGCTTTTAGGGTTCAGGTCCACAGGCCTCCGGGGATGCAGGCATCATTCAGCTCCTGACCTTGTAACCTGCCTTGTTTATGGTATCCTCTATATCCTTTTTAGAGATCTTTGCTTCATCAAACGATACTGTGACCTGTCCTACCGTAACATTCAGATCCCCGATTCCGGTCAGTCCTTCCAGGGCGCGTCTGACCCTCATGACGCAATGCTGGCATGACATGCCTTCTATCTGTATGGTCGCCTCAGTCATATGTTTTCTCCTTCTCTGATAGACGTTTGCTATGGATAAAAGATCATGGATTGTCTATAATTAAGATTATATTCTAAAGAAGCAGTAACATTAATTCAACACCATGAAAAACAGGATCATAGCTTTTCTGTCCCTTCTCTTCATAATCTTTACCATAGGCGCTGCCATATCCATGCTCTATATTACCCTCACAACAGCCGAGCTCAAGAAGATCATAACGCTCCACAGCGTCGAGATATTGAGACAGGACCTGATAATCAAGCTGCAGAACGTTGAACAGGACCTGCTGACAGTCCATACTGAACTGAGCAGGCGGCTGGACAAGATCATTACGAACGTTACCGACCTTGACAAGGCTATTAATAATTGCATGGGCTGCCACCATTCACCTGCGATAAGCGAGAAGCTCCTGCATATCAGGGATGATATTACAAAATTTGAGACCTCTCTCAGCTACTATATCACCGCTTCAGCCAATGAAGAACGGATAAAGTCGCTGAAGGCGGACTCATATAATATTGCAACGGAACTGCTGAACGTCACGTCTGAGATGGCGCTTATAGCCAATCAGAGGCTTCAGGAAAGGACTCAGAAGGCTATCGACGATGTTAGATATGCCCAGAGGATACTCATTGTGACCCTTTTCGTATCATTCTTCATGGCATTATGGATCGCCGTAAACCTTACGAAGAACATCATTAATCCGATCAGGGAACTGATAGATGTTTCCCGGAAGATAGCTTCGGGCAACCTCGGCTATACCACCGCGTATTCGGACTCTACAGAGTTCGGGGAGCTTGCATATTCGATCAATGACATGAGCATATCCCTGAAAGACAGCAATGAGAAGGCGGCACAGCACCTCAACAGGCTTGCGGGCCTGTACCGTGTGACCCTTCCGTTTCACTCCGTCTCAAACATTACGGATATCTACCGTGAGCTCTCCTATGGCGTAGCGGATCTCCTGGATGTTGAGCAGTGCGGTCTGCTCATCCTTAATGAAGGCATTGGATCTTTTGAACATGCCTACCCTGCGTACGGACTTGATGAGAACAGGGTCCATGCCGTGCGGGTCCTGAAAGAGGACATGCTTCAGCTCTATTTTTCCTGCAACCGCAAGCCCCTTATAATAAATGAGCCGGAGTCGGTATCCCTGCCTGAGGGAATTATTGGTGACAGCGGGGAGCTCATCCATAACATCCTCCTGGGCTGGGTCAGACTCAAGGGAGAGCTTATCGGTGTCATACGCCTTGCGAACAAGAGGAACGGATGTTTTCTTGAAGAGTCTGCGCGGCTAATCGGCATCATCTCAAACAATGTATCGGTTGCGATCGAAAATACCAAGCTGTATGAGGACCTGAGGGCCCAGATGAAGGAACTGAAAGAGACGCAGGAGCAGCTTGTGCAGGCTGCAAAGCTGGCTGCGATCGGAGAACTTGCTTCGAACGTCGCCCATGAGATAAACAATCCCCGGACATCCATTATGGGATATGCGGAGCTCATCAAGGAAGAGACTAATATCGAAAACATCATGTCTGACATCGCCATTATAGAGAAAGAGTCTGTCCGCGCCAGGGATATCGTCCAGCAGCTGCTTGAATTCGCCAGGAGAAGACCGCTTGAGGTGAAGGAGGTCGATATCAATAACCTCATCCGTGAGGTTACCACCCTTATAAATGTGCAACTGAAAGATGCCAGGATCAGGATCGCCGAGGATTATACGGAGCTTCCCTCTATCGTAGGAGACCCGAATCAGCTGAAGCAGGTATTCCTTAACATTATAAATAATTCTGTCCATGCCATGTCGGAAAACGGAAGGGAACGCGCTGCAGCAGGGAATAGCCGGGAGATCACTATCAGGACAGGCAGGACGGATGCGAACGTCTTTGTCGAGATTGCGGACAACGGACACGGGATTTCGAGCGATATTCTGCCGAGGATCTTTGAGCCCTTTTTTACTACGAAGAGGGAAAAGGGGACCGGTCTCGGCCTTTCCATATCCTACAAGATCATCCAGAGTCACAAAGGCAGGATAGACGTCAAAAGTGAGGAAGGAAAAGGGACGAGGTTTACAATCTCCCTGCCGCTTCATGCCCAGGACGTAGGCAACGTCAGCTCGCCTGCCTGAAACAAGGGTATTTCACGGCCACTGCCTCAAGAACCTTTTCGTAAGCGCCGGTTATCGGTAATTCCTTCTGCCCGTCAGAGCGGACAGTGAAAATTATACAGAAGGTTACGCTGTACTGACGAAAAGCTTTTTCGGCATGCCCGTGAAATTTATGGATAGGGTGTGCAGCAGGCTAAGACAGGTCATATGCTTACGGTCAGGATCTTCCTGACGATATCCGGATACTTGGCTATCAGGCGCAGTTCGTCGTCCGTCAGGGGTTTTTGGGTGTGCAGGTTGGCGTATTGCACAAGCTCAAGAACTCTCCTTGCCTCTTCATCAGTATGGAAATGAATGCCGAGCTTGTCATAGACGTGCCTGAAGCCCTTGATACCTCCGTATTCTCCGGTCGTGATTATTCTGCCTGTTTCGGTAAGTTCCGGCTCTCCCCTTCCGACGTCTTCCGGATCATATAGCTCATAGTTCCGCCTGTCTTTCAGCGCGCCGTCAGCATGGATGCCTGACTCGTGGGCAAAGGCATTAGACCCGACCCCCGGCTGGTTTATGGGGATCGGCAGGCCGAAGGCATAAGATGCGTATTTTGCTATCTTCCATGATATCTTCAGGTCCACGTGCTCATCAAGATGCACTTTCCGGCTCAGGCCGTGAGAGAATTTGAGTGCGAGGATCGTGGCGACGAGGTCGCAGTTGCCGCAGCGTTCTCCGTAGCCGTTAATGGTTGTATTGATGTAAGTGTCTACGCCGCTTTCTATAGCTCCCTGGGCGCCGGCGCAGGATACTGCCTCTGCCATTCCGAGGTCGTTATGGCAGTGCATCTCGATAGGGAACTTCGTTGCGAGGGAGAGGGCCTTTATCCTTTCATATATGGTGATGGGGTCATCCGCGCCAAGGGTGTCGCAGTATCTGACCCGGTCCGCTCCCGCCTCTTTCCCTGCAAGGGTGAAGTCGATAAGCCGTTCGAGCTCAGTCCTCGACGCGTCTTCGGCATTGACGCCGACAGTCTCGGCCCCGAGGTCCCGAGCGGTCTTAACAGCCTCCACCATCGATTTTACGATGTCCTTCCATGTCTTTTTGCCCTGGAACTTGCCCTGGATCATGATCTCGGACGTCGACACAGAGATGTTGAGATGCCTGATGTCCGGGCAGTTTTTGAAGGCGAGCCGCACGTCCTCAGACACGGCCCTGCACCATCCCTCAAGATGGATCCTCTTTATTGCGCCGGCCTTAGCCAGTTCAAGGTTTCCGTTAATGTAGTTCACCTCATGCTTGAGGGTCGGAAACCCCATTTCGCTCTGATAAACTCCCATCTCGTCGAGATAGATGTTCAGCATCGTCTTTGACAGCTTGGGAAGGAGAATGCGGGAAGTCTGCACCCCGTCCCTGTTCGTCACGTCTATAAGATATACTTTCCCGTTCATGAACGCCTCTCCGGATCAGAATTTTTCTGTTGACATAAATGGCACATATTATACCACAGAAAATAACTGGAAAAGATAGGGCCACTTTGTTAAAATTATAGACATTTTTCAGGGGGTGTCTCATGGAATTCAAAGGACAGGTCGTTATGGTAACAGGCGGCGCCAGGGGCATAGGCAAGGCTATCGCCGAACAGTTTGCAAAAAAAGGGGCTGATCTGGCCATAGCCGACATATCTCTGGATGTTGCAGGAGAGACCGCCCGGGAACTGGCGTCAAATGGAGTAAAGACACTGGCTGTCCAGCTTGACGTTTCCAAGTCTGATGGGGTTGCCAGGGCCTTTGAGGATGTTATAAAGGAGTTCGGCAGGCTGGATGTCCTGATAAATAATGCCGGGATTACAAAAGACGGGCTTCTGTTGCGCATGAAGGAGGAGGACTGGGATGCTGTCATTAATATCAACCTTAAGGGCGTCTTCCTCTGCTCAAAGGAGGCTGTCAGGCTTATGGTTAAGCAGAAGACGGGGAGGATCATCAACATCTCCTCTGTGGTTGCCTTTATGGGGAACCCCGGCCAGGCTAATTACAGCGCCTCGAAGGCAGGCATAATAGGTATCACAAAGACGATCGCCAGGGAATATGCAAGCAGGGGTGTGACGGTCAATGCGGTGGCCCCGGGCTTTATCGCGACTGCCATGACAGACGCACTTGCTGAAAACGTACGGCAGGAAATGCTAAAATCAATTCCTGCCGGGAAATTCGGCTCGGTGGATGATGTTGCCGCTGCGGTTGTTTTTCTCGCATCACCGGCTGCGGGATATATAACCGGACAGGTTATCCATGTGAACGGCGGCATGTATATGTGAAGCGGAAAGGGATTCCCGGTTTCGGCGACTTCTCGCCGGACGTGAGTATCGGGGAACGAAACAGGCAGATAAACAGGAAAAAATACATTGGGAGGTAGTGTGATGATTGAAGAAAAAGTAAAGGAAATCATAGCAAAGCAGTTAGGAGTGAATGCGGCAGAGGTAATCCCTGAGGCATCATTTGTTGAGGATCTGGGAGCGGATTCTCTCGATACCGTTGAACTTGTCATGGCCTTTGAGGAGACCTTCAATATAGAGATCCCTGACGAGGATGCCGAGAAGATTGCGAAGGTCAAGGACGCAGTCGAGTACATAAAGAATAAACAGTCCTGAGACTTTCATACTTAAGGAATCCTGGGGACATGAGGTTTTTCTCCTGATCTGTTTCTTCAGGGGATCCTTTTTTCAGGTGTGAACGGATATGGTGATGAATAAGAGAAGAGTTGTGATAACAGGATTGGGCCTGGTAACCCCGGTAGGCATCGGGGTCGAGAACTCCTGGAAGGGGTTGCTCCAGGGGAAATCAGGCGTTGGGAAAATAACCCATTTTGACGCATCTGCCTTCCCGACTCAGATAGCCGGCGAGGTAGAGGGCTTCAATCCTGAGGACTATATCGAGCCCAAAGAGATAAAGAAGATGGACCGGTTCATCCATTTCGGCGTTGCTGCCTCGACCATGGCCATGGAAGACTCGGGGCTGAAGGTCGATGAGCGGAATGCTGAGATGGTCGGCGTATACGTCGGGTCTGGTATGGGAGGGCTGCCTGCTATCGAGCATTACCATAAGATTTTGCTCGAAAAGGGACCCAGGAGAATAACCCCTTTTTTCATTCCCATGCTCATTGTCAACCTTGCCGCAGGCCAGATATCCATACGGTTTGGGGCCAAGGGGCCGAACTCCGCCCCGGCAACCGCATGCGCAACAGGGAGCCATGCAATAGGGGACGCGTTCAAGGTCATCCAGCGCGGTGATGCCGATGCGATGATCGCAGGCGGCACAGAGGCTGTAATAACACCCATGGGGATCGGCGGCTTCAATGCCATGAAGGCCCTTTCAACGCGCAATGACGAGCCTGCAAAGGCCAGCAGGCCTTTTGATAAGGACCGGGACGGCTTCATTATGGGAGAGGGTGCAGGAATCCTGGTCATGGAGGAACTCGGCAATGCTCTCAGGCGGAATGCCAGGATATATGCTGAATTGATAGGATACGGCCTGACCGGCGACGCCTATCACATCACTTCACCCGCGCCCGGTGGCGAGGGCGCTGCCCGGTGCATGGCCATGGCCATACGGGATGCAGGCATCTCCCCTTCTGATATCGATTATATCAACGCACACGGCACGTCTACGAAATACGGTGACGAGCTGGAGACCTCTGCCATCAAGACTGTTTTAAAAGAAGACGCATATAAGGTAGCTATCAGTTCCACGAAGTCCATGACAGGGCATCTCCTGGGCGCTGCGGGCGGGGTTGAGGCAGTCGTATCATGTCTGAGCATACATCACGGAATGATGCCGCCGACTATCAACCTTGATAATCCTGACCCCGAGTGCGACCTCGATTACGTTCCACACACAGCGAGACAGGCTGACATAAGATGTGCCATGTCCAACTCATTCGGTTTCGGCGGAACAAATGCCTGTCTGCTTTTCAAAAAATTCGTGCCTTGAGGGATCACAGGACAAAGCACGCCGCAGAAGGCCTGGAGGCGGATCTCGGATACGTTTTTAAAGATAAAAAACTTCTCAAAGAATCCCTGACTCACAAATCCTTTCATCACGAAAACAGGGAAAAGGCGCCTTCTTATAACGAACGTCTCGAATTCCTCGGAGACTCTGTCATCGGTCTGATCATAGTGGAATACCTTTTTCTGCTTCAACAGGGCTACAGCGAATCCGTGCTCGCCAAGATGAAGTCCTATCTCGCAAGTGAGACGGTCTTCGCAGATATTGCCAGGTCACTCTCGTTAAACTCATATCTGCTGCTGGGCAAGGGCGAGGAATCAACCGGAGGAGGGGAGAAGAACTCAATACTTGCGAATGCCCTTGAGGCTGTTATCGGGGCTGTATATATCGACGCCGGATATGAGAAGACAAGGGAGATGGTGCTCCGCTTTTTCAAAGACAGGATAGACCGCGCGGTTGAATCCGGCGAATTTTATGATTACAAGACGGAGCTTCAGGAGAAGACCCAGCTTCTCTGCGGCCTGCTGCCTGAATATCGGGTGGTAAAAGAGCAGGGCGAGGAGCACAAAAGAATCTTCACTGTTGAGGTTTATCTCGACAACCGGAAACTCGGTATAGCCTCTGGAAAAAGGAAGAAAGAGGCTGAGGCGCTTGCCGCGAAAAAGGCGATAGAGAAGCTCAATGATGCTGAGGCTGAATCAGGCAGATAACGCTTTTGGCTTCTAACCGCCGGACATGTGAGGCCCTGGAGTTACTGTCAGGGTTTTCTTGCCAGGATGTAGGCCGAAAATACCATCTTTTCCACGCCTTCTCCGAAGTTCCAGCTCCTGATGATCTCATCACTGTTGTCCTTATTAGCGACGACAATGTCTCTGAAGCCTGCCTTTCCGAGAAGCTCCTGCAGTTCCTCCACGGGAACTGATCCGGTAATTCAGCCGCTATAGGCATTCTCGTTCCGTCTGATAGCGTCAGAGAATTCGCTCTTTTTCAGTATATCCGAGATGGCGAGTCTCCCCCCTGATTTCAGGACCCTGAAGGACTCGTTAAAGACAGCCTGCTTATCAGGAGAGAGATTCACTACGCAGTTCGATATGATCACGTCAACAGAGGCATCGGCAACCGGCAGGTGTTCTATCTCGCCATGTCTGAACTCAACGTTTGCTATACCAAGCCTTGCGGCATTTTCCTTTGCCTTTGCCACCATCTCGGGGGTCATGTCTATTCCGATCACCAGGCCTTTCTTTCCCACCTTCATGGAAGAAAGAAAGGCGTCAAAGCCTGCACCGCTGCCGAGGTCGAGCACTGTCTCTCCCTCTCTGAGGTCGGCTATCGCATAGGGATTTCCGCAGCCGAGACCGAGATTCGCCTCGCCGAGACCGATCTTTAGCTCTTCATCGGAGTATCCGAGCCGCCTTCCTGTTTCCAGTAAGCTTTCAGTTCCTGCATCAGGCGAGCAGCAGCTGGAAGGCGGGAAACAGCAAGCTTCCCCGGAGGCCACGGCTGAATAGTTTTTTATTACCAGTTGTTTGATCTTCGTTTTTTCTTTGTCCATGATGACGTCCTTTCACCATTTCGAATATGAATTAGTATATCACAGCTTGCTGAGGTCAGGGCTGACTTACTCCTCAGGCAATTAGTGCTCGTGGTGAATGTCCTGTGTCCTGTCTATTCTGCAGAAGATATCGCCTTCTGCGCACCCGGCGCACTCCATCTGGATAACAGAGTGCCTGATGCCGAGGTGGGCGAGTTTATGCTCGATCTCCTTTCTGATGCAGTCAGCCTCGCTTATCTTCTGGTCCCTGATCTGAACGTGGGCTGAAAAGGCAGGTATACCGTGTCCTATGGACCATATATGGACGTCGTGGATTCTTTCGACTCCGGCGATCTCCGCTATGCCGGAGGATATATCCTCTGCATGGAACCCTACAGGACTCAGTTCAAGAAATACCCAGAGCGCCTCTTTGATAACGCGTCCGCCTCCGATAATTATCATGAGCCCCACAAGTCCGCTGGCTACCGTGTCGGCTGCTCCCCATCCGGTAAATCTGACAACAAGTCCTGCGATGATGACGCCTGCTGAAGAGACCGTATCGCCCAGCACATGGAGCCAGGCGCTTTTGAGGTTCAGGTCTTTATGGCTGCTGCCGAGAATGTAGGCCATGCAGATATTGCCGATTAATCCGCCGGTTGCCACCGGCAGCATGAGGGAGGTGTTTATGACAGGCGGCGAGACGAAGCGCTCATATGCCTCGGCAAAGATGAAGATGGCTATGACCACCAGGCTGATGCCGTTAATGAGCGCGGCGAGCAGTCCGATCCGTTGGTATCCGTATGTTGCCCTGTAGTCAGAGGGCCTCTTGACGATCATTGCGGCCAGGAGGCTCAGCCCGAGAGCAAACGCATCAGTAAGGACATGTCCTGCGTCGCTGAGAAGCGCTAGGCTGTTGCTTAACAGGCCTCCGATTACCTCGCCGATAAGTATGAGCAGGGTAACGGCAAGGGTCCATGCAAGACGTTTTTCAGGAGTCATGCTCATATGATTATTATACTATTAGAGAGTTTCTATACAAAATTTCGCAGTGCGAGGGCTGAACATCTCATGGGAGCCATGTACAACGTTCCGGCGGAACTCTATAACCTAAAGAAAGCAGTTGGAAGAGTTGGCTTGAGCGACTTGGCTCGCTTTTCGTTGTGGTTCTTGGCGAAATGGAGCGTAAAGCAGCTGTGACTGTCTGAACCCGAAGGGTGAGGAGTCGCCGCTGTTTTTTCGGCATTCAGTACTCTTTTCAAATATCTCGGACTGTAGTTTATTTCCCGAATGGGCAGACAGGATAATTGCAGGCCTCGCATTTCATGCAGAGTCCTCCATGCCCCAGCTCAGCCAGCTCTTTTCGACCAATCTTTTCGCCTGCGAGGACCCTCGGAAGGATCAGGTCAAAGATCGTTGTCTTTGCATACATGCCGCAGGCCGGAATCCCTAAAACAGGGATTAAATCGGCCTTGTATTTTTCTTCTGACTTCTGACTTCTGACTTCTGACTTCTCGATATACGCCACCAGAAACATAGCGCCTGGGAGCACTGCCGAACCGTAGGTTATATCAGCAGCTCCGAGGTTTCTGATCGCAAACCTCGTCACATCATCAGGGTCTACTGACATGCCTCCGGTTGTAATGAGCAGATCAGCTCCTGCGTTTATCAGCTCCCTCAGTCTTTCCTCTATGAATAATTCATCATCGGGCGCATAGTATGTGCCGACCATCTCACCACCTATAGCCTCGATCTTGCTCTTAATAACAGGCGCGAAGGCGTCCTTTATCCTGCCGTAATAGACCTCATTTCCGGTTATGACCACGCCTGCCTTCGGTTTCCGGATCCCTTTGACGGAGATAATGCCCTGCAACATGGAGGGCGCAATAAATTGTGCCCCTACATTTTTCTCGCCTCCATCTTCCCTCGCTGCTTCTCCGATCTTTACCGCCTCTTCCACAACACTCTTCTTCACGATCAGCGGTATCGCCCTTGTGCCTGCGACTGTCTGCCCTTTCCTCACAACCATGTTGTTGTGGAGCGTTGAACACATGACATCTCCGAGCATGTTGAAGGACAGAAGCGCGTCTTTATTTATCCTGAGCAGACCGTCTTTTTCAGCAATGATGTTAATCTTCCCCTCTTTCGGCTCTCCCTTTATCTTCACCCCCTCGCCCATAAGGGCATTGGCAAGGGCATAGGCCGCATCGTCTTCATGCATCTCATCCTCTGAGATATTGAGTACAAAGAGATGTTCTTTTCCGAGGCGCTGCAGATGGCAGACATCTTCTTCCCTGATGATATGCCCCTTTTTAAAGGCACGGCCCTTGAATTCTCCGGGACGTATCTCTGTGATGTCATGGGCAAGGACTGTTCCCACTGCCTCCTGAACTGATAATTTCTTTAATCCCGGACTTTGGCTCTCATGAGATATCTCACACATAGAAACCTCCTCTATTCTTTGATTGTCCTGAATATCTTTCTGAATCTCTCATCAATTATCTCTCTCACTCCCTCTTCCAGTGCCTCATATTTCTTTAGGAATTCCCTTGCATCTTCAGTCAGCGTTGCGCCCCCGCCGTTTTTCCCTCCCGCCTGGCGTTCTATCAGCTTTATCCCGAGCCGCTCTTCCATGGCCTTGATGTAACCCCATGCCTTTCGATAAGAGATATTTATCTCCTTTGCAGCCTGGTTTATCGAGCCGTATGTGTCTATAGCCTCAAGCAGGAATCTCCTGCCCCTGCCGAAGACAGGCCTTCCGTCGATCTCGATCCAGAGTTTTGATTTAATCTCCATATTTGCTTAGCAAGGAACCTTTCAAGAGTAATGCCTTTCCGCTGTCATTCCCGCTTGTCGGGAATCTTTCCGAAGAAGGATTGCGGACAAGCCGCAATGACAAAGGTGCTCGTTATGGAAGAACTGCATAACGGTGGCTTAAAAAATATCCTCTCTGACAGTTTCATAATATCCTGAACCAGCACAGGGCCTGCAGAGCGTCAGGCCGTCTTTAGATATTTCCCTCTTATCCTGGACATACTCGCCGCACTTCCCGCATGGGACCCTTTTTAAAGGCCTGCCAGGCATGTCCTCAGGTCTTACGGTAACCTTTACTTCCATCTTATCAAAGAGTTCAAGATCAGTCATGAGTTTGTAAGCCTCAAGCTGGGCCGCATACTTATTTTCGATCTCAGGGCAATATCCCTTTGCCTTCTGCCGTGAATCCTCTCTTGCGACTACCCTTACTGCCCTGCCTGTTTTCAGATTCAGAAATGTTGCCGCCATCTTGCCATAGTCCATGAACTTCATGGTCCTGTGGCCGAGGCTGCAGCCGGTGACGGACTGCACTGCATCTGTTGCGCATCTGTCCATCTCGACAAAGACGATGATGCTCTTTCTGTCTTTGCCCCTCGGATCAGTAATACCTACCTCCCTGAGCCCGAGCATGGACATCTTTACCCCGAGCACCTGCCCGGGACAGAGATGCCCGTGGACCTTTACGGATTCTTCCAAAAGCGATTCGAAATCAAGACCGGTTTGTCCCTTGCTTACCATTGACACAACTTTTAACTTTCATATTTTTTCCGGTGAAAGCCTCACCCGACTAATGAGTCTTAACCGCAG
>JACRHE010000155.1 GCA_016217695.1 Nitrospirota bacterium
CGGAGCGGCCGGCACCGGACGGGGTTACAGCGTCTTGCATTCTGAACCTATCGATGGCAGCCGCCGTCTCTTTAGCAAGTTCTTCGGCCTTCTCTCTCACGCCAAGCGCTGTCCCCAGTTCCCTGATGCCCACAGGGAGCTCGGAAAGCCTTCGCGCTGTAAATACAAGGGTCTTTATTTTCAGCGAGCGCAGTCTTTCCTCGAATTCTTTTGTATTGCCGTCAGTGGTCAATACCACAACATCGGGCTTTGCGGAGACGACCGCCTCCAGTGAGGGATTCGACATGCCTCCGATCTTCGGTTTTTGCTTTGCCTCTTCAGGATAGTCGCAGAAACTGGTGACACCTGCGATACTGTCTCCAAGGCCCAATGCAAAAAGGATCTCGGTTATGTTCGGGGCAAGCGAGATTATCCTCTTCGGTGGCGCCGCATAAGAGACCGAAGGCAATAGAGCGAGAGACAAGAGGAAAAAGGTGAATAGGAAAAGAACGCAGCAACGTTCCGACGCGACCTGCCTGCCGGCAGGCAGGGAATGAGCGAAAATGCTGTTTCCTGTCCTGATAGTCACGTGTCAGAAGCTCCTTAAAATAAAAAATCCTCAGAACCCAAAAAGGATCCTGAGGATTGCACCCTGGTTCACTTCATCCTCACCTTCCTCCACGGAAAGGCATCAATAGCTCTCAGCGATCAGCTGTCGGCTGATAGCCTGAGGCTTAATGCTGTTACAGGCAGGTCTTCTGGCTCCCCTGACCTCTGCCAGCCTTCCCATTCGTTTATGAACAGTGGCATGTTACCGGCAAAGGTGCTTATTCTTAATCAGAATCAGGGTTACAGCGGCGGGACCGCTCCTGAATTTAACAGGATTCCCTATTAAGTCTTACGTCACCTGTGTTGATAGTTTGCAGAAATGAAGGAGATAAAATCAACTCCAAAGATATTTTGGTGATAAAGCGGGCTGGGTAGCGGACGAAAATCTGCTGATTGGCCACAATCCACCACCAAGAAAATCGGTGTTTGCGAGGGGACAGCATTGTCGCTCATTCTCGTCCCGATCTGATCGGGACTCCGAGGCACGGCGTCCATCACCGCTACGGTGATGCGATACACGCCGCTGAATCCGCTCTAATGCATCCCCCCGCAAAGGTGATGGTGGATTGTGATCGGCCGGATCCCTTGAAAACAGCGGCGTTATTATTGTAATATTCTACCTGTGCCGAAGTGGTGGAACTGGTAGACACGCACGTTTGAGGGGCGTGTGGGCAACCATGCGGGTTCGAGTCCCGCCTTCGGCACCATTTCTTTCCTTCCTGTTGCATTCACTTCATTAAATCCTCATCCGTTAAGCGTTTATGTCATAATTACAATATGAAAACCGGTAGAAATGACCCTTGTCCGTGCGGCAGCGGCAAGAAATACAAGAAATGCTGTTTGGCCGAGTCCGTTTCAGCTGCAGGCAGGGAAGAGCCCATCCAGAAAAGTCTTGTGCAGGATCTGCTCAAGTTTTACCATCAAAACTTTGCATATGCGCATGAAGATGCCAATCTCCTGTTCTGGGACAACTTTATCCCCGAAGAACATCTCGAAGGGCATTTTCTGGATATTGCGATGCAGAACTTCTTCGAATGGATAGTCTTTGACTTCCCTATTGATGAGGACGGCAACAAGACCCTGATAGATTATTACCTCGAACAGAACCGGAGACTGTCCCTTGATGAACACAAGGTACTGATCATGATGAAGAATTCCGTCATAAGCCTGTATGAGGTGCAGGAGGTATTCCCTGAAAAAGGGCTGCTGCTGAAAGACCTGATCCTTGGCGGTGAGTATGATGTCATGGAGAAGGCAGCTACCAGAAGCCTGAAGAAATGGGATATCTTCGCATGCAGACTCCTTCACCTCGATGGGAAATATGTGATGAGCGGTTCTGTATACCCTTATCACCTGAAGTTCAAGAGAGATATTCTTGATGATATCTACGGGGAATATGAAGACTACAGAAGGGATAACCCAGCTGCCGCCATGGATGAGTTCCTCAAGCTAAACAGTGAAATATTCAATTTCTACTGGTTTGACATTATTCAGAATCCCGTTGCAATCAAAATGCATACTTCAAGCGGTGAGCCTATACTGTTTTCGAAGGCCATCTTTGAAATAAGGGATCGGGATGCAGTATTGCAAGGAGTGCCGGCCATCAAGGGCTTTGAACAGCGCAGAGATGCTTTTACATGGTTCGATAAACGCAAGGCGGATGGAAGTTCAACCATTTTGGGCAGGGTAGAGATAGAGGGGAGCAAGCTGATTCTTGAGACCAATTCCAAAAAGAGGCTCGAAAAGGGGAAACAGCTTCTGCTGAAGGCTCTTCCGGATGCTCTTATCCATAAGCTGGATTCTTTTCAGGATCCAACGGAGGCAATAAAGTCCTATAAGGAGCGGCCAGGTAAAGAGCCTGAAAACAATATTCCCTTTGATGTTCAACAGGCCTTATATACCCAGTTTATGCAGAAACACTGTGAGAAGTGGCTGACGGAAAAAATTCCTGCCCTTAATGGTAAGACCCCAATGCAAGCCGTTAAAGCTCAGGATGGGAAAAGGATGGTCATAGATCTGCTAAAACAGTTCGAAAACGGCCAGGAATACAATAAGAGGGAGGGGCGGCCAACTTATGATTTGTCATGGATGTGGGAGAGGTTAGGATTGGACCGGGGATAATGGATATTTTAGGAGTGAATACATTGAAAACCAGCAGGGCACCAAATGACACCAGCTAGCCTTCTTGCCTTTGCCCCCCCCCTCATCCTTTGTTATTCCTTTCTTTGCCGTGAAGTTTATATCTTCAACGATTGCCCCCTGATAGCGGAAACGCGCCTTTGCAAGAAGCGTTCGGAGTTTCCGGTCCTGCCTGCTGGCCATCTTCCTGGCAACCAGCAGCCCAAGCCTTTCTTCAAAGCTTAAGTCTTTGTATGCCCGGTTTTTCATCTGCTCCTGCACAGGATCCTCATTAAGCCAAGTTTATACGGATAGACGATGTCCAAAGTGAACGATATGGGTCAGACAAAGGACCGTAATTCTTGCATCGGCGTTGACAATATTTACATAGGATCGTATTATAACTACATCTATGTATTACTAATCTCTTCGAGGTGAAGCATGAACTATAACACAAAGACTGTGTCCAAGATTGCCGGACTGAGCAACAGGCAGATTGACTATTGGGACAGGACCCATTTTATCAAGCCTTCAATCAGTGAAGCCTCCGGCCATGGCTCTGTTCGTCTCTATTCCTTCCATGACCTGATACAGATGAAAGTTGCAAAGACCCTTTTGGATAAAGGGATCAGTCTTCAGAAGATAAGAAAGGCAATCACTTACCTGAAGAAGAACATGCCGGAAGTGGAAAAGCCTCTTGCGGCGATGAGGTTTTTGACGGACGGGGAGACGCTCTTTGTGCTCACAAAGGACAAAAAAGAGATCATCGATACCCTAAAGAAGAGCGGGCAGCTTGTCTTTGCTATTGCCTTGGGTGAAATCGTGGAGGGCCTTAAAGGCGAAATAATCGCTTTGCAGAAAGAAAGACAATACGTGGTTTTACTTAAAGGGAAGAAATATCCTGTTGTACTTCATCCCGATACCGAGGACGGCGGATTCTGGATTGAATGCCCTTCACTTCCCGGATGTAACTCTCAAGGCGACACGGTAGAAGAAGCCCTGGAAATGATAAAAGACGCAATTGAAGGCTGGCTTGAGGTCGCAGAGGAAAAGAAAGGAAAAAGGGTCAAGAAGGTTTCGTGAGCGGCATCAATAACCTGAAGGCCGAAAAGGGAATCAAGGCCTTCCAGCGGTCTGGATGGACGGTGGAAAGACAAAAGGGCAGTCATGTGCATCTGAGCAAAGAGGGAAATGCGAATATCCTTTCGATCCCGGTACATAAGGGCAAGGCGGTAAAGCAAGGGCTTCTTAGAAGCCAGATTGCGAAGGCTGGCATGACAGTGGAGGAGTTTTTGAAGTTGTACCTATAAAGAAAATGTGCCGGGGAAAAATGCCCCGTTATGATTCTCGCCTCTCTTAACGTGAAGCAACTATATGTTAGTTGCAAATCCCTTTCTTCAGT
Organism: Nitrospirota bacterium; assembly: GCA_016217695.1. Taxonomy (GTDB): domain Bacteria; phylum Nitrospirota; class Thermodesulfovibrionia; order Thermodesulfovibrionales; family UBA6898. Next base: position 4,109 of record JACRHE010000155.1, read on the forward strand.
GCTATCATAAATTCATGAGCAAAACCGAAAAGCTGTTGCAGCGGTTCCTGTCGAAGCAGAGAGATTTCACCTTTGAGGAACTCAGAAAGCTCCTGAAGGGCTTCGGGTATGAAGAGGCGAAGACCGGCAAGACATCAGGGACAAGGGTGGCGTTCTTTAATAACGAGCTTGACGATATGATCAAGTTCCACAAGCCACACCCTTCACAGATCATGAAGCAATGCTACCTGAGAGAAATTGAACGGAAATTAAGAGACAAGGAGGTTATAAAATGAGCGATTCAATGACGTATAAGGGCTATATAGGTACTGTCCGTTTCAGTGAAGAGGACGAGGTTTTTTACGGCAAGATAGAGGCCATAAACGACCTTATCATGTTTGAAGGAACGAGCGTTAAAGAGCTTAAGAGGGCGTTTCATGAGGCGGTGGACGATTACCTTGAAACATGCAAGGAGATGGGTAGGGAGCCGCAGAAACCGTTCAAGGGCAGCTTCAATGTAAGAATACCCTCTGACCTTCACAGAAAGGCCGTAGAGAGGGCGACAAGGATGGGCGTATCACTGAATCAGCTCGTACAGAAGGCGTTGGAAGAGAAGGTGGCCGTCTAATCATAGCTCCGGAAACAAGATGCGCCTCCATACTCGATGGTTGTCACCCCGGAGGCCAGTGCATAGTCCTTCCGCCCAATACATGCAGGTGTATGTGATAAACCGTCTGGCCTGATTCAGGATTTGTATTCATAACAAGGCGAAAACCACGCTCTGCAATATTTCTCTCCTTTGCGAGCCTGTTTGCAACCTGAAACAGGTGCCCGACCAGCGCATTATCTTCGATTGTTATCTCAAGGGTCGTCGGGATATGTTTTTTTGGGACAACAAGCACATGCAGGGGGGCCTGAGGATTGATGTCCTCGAATGCAAGGGAATGCTCATCTTCGTAAATGATGCGTGCAGGGAGTTTCTTTTGGACAATCTTGCAGAACAGGCAGTCAGCCATGGTTATCTCCTTTTCGATATCATATCACGGGCGGGTTTTAAGGGCACAGGGCTAAGCTTCTGAGCTCTATCTGAAGACCCATGACCGCTCTCTGTTGCTCCGTACAATTCCGGCAGACTTGTGAGTTGAGCCGCCTCTAATGGCCCGTGGCAGGGCCGTTTTGACGCTTGTCGTCTCTTTGCCGTTACCGCACCCTTTTCTGCAGAACTTGTAGATGGTCTCGAAGTCAGGGCCGTGTTTCCACTCGTCAAACCTGATGCCCGCCGCAATATGAGACATCTCATGGTCCATCACCCAAAACCCCTTATCCCTGCTTAACAGGCAGTGTTCAATATTAAGGGCGATAGTAAAGCCTGCATCGGGGTCCCAAATGTACCGGCCTGCAATCATGCATAAAGGATTCCTCGTGTAAAGAGGCCTCAGGAGAATCTCATGAGGGACTTTGAATTTGAATGCCGCAGCCAGCAGAGGCATGCGGGTGATGAGCCTCTTGCGGTGAAGTTCGAGCAACTCCTGCGTCTTGGGGTGGGGGCACAGTTTTGTGTTGATCCTGATAGGGACTGTGAAGCTGGCCTTTTTAACTACTTTCTTCAGCCTGGAAGCATGCACTGGTACGATTCTGGGCATAAATCAGAGCCGCCTGCCAATCCAGTATCTCGGCTCTCTGTGCAAATGCGCAACGGCAATAACGATAATAGTTTCGGAATCGACGCCGTAGATTATCCCATAGGGGAATCTCGATAAAAGACAGCGCCGAAGACCTTCTTCCATTTTTGTGTTTGCAAGGGGATATGCCACGATTCTTCTGACGGCACGGTCAAGGTCATCAAGAAATTGCGTGCCGAGACTGCGTGACTGAAGATCGTACCATTCAACAGCATCATCAACCTCAGCTTGGGCAGGTTTTAAAAAAAGGACTTTCATCTGGCGCTATGTCTTTTCATTACCTGTTCATAAGAAACAGTTTCAACTTTACCTGCCTTATACGCCTTCCACCTTTTACTTGCTTCGTTAGCCCAGATGCGGTCGATTTCGGGGTCTGGTTTGTCGAGCTGCATCAGTATTGAATCCACCAGTTCGATCTTCTCATTGTCCGGCAAAGATTTAATTTTCGCTGAGAGCTCCTTGCTGATTGTTCCCATAAATCCTCCTTTGTCGTATTTTAGACTCGTTCTCTAACTCTTTCCACATGCGGCATTTGATGTCATAGTTGATTCTGAACTCCAGTTCCTCATCGTAAAGTAGTAATGCTTTGCCCACACGCTGTCAATTTCGTGTTGATCCCGAGGAACTTTACAGTTATCCCTGATCATGTCTTATTCTGCAACAAAGTCCTTAAATCCTCAAGATGCTATTCCATCACCCAATATGCCCTGGCGATGCAGGATTTCTGAATTCGCAGGTCCAGCTTCTTCTCAAGCTTCTTCATCTCCTTATCCTTTTCTTCGAAGAGGCGCTTGTTTTCAGCCGCTATCTTCTCGCTCAGCCTGCTATATTCCAATTCCAGTTTATGGATTTCCTTTCTTATGGCCTGTCTTTCGTCGAAGGTCTCGGCCTTCTGTTTTTTCTTTCGCGCCTCGGCCAGTTCCTCGCCTTTTTTCTTAAGTTCGTCCTGGAGCCTCATCAGTGACTCCTCAGCGTAGATTTCGAGCCTGTCAAGCTCAGCGTCATAGTATTCCTCGTTTCTTTCACCGATCTTTTGGGTGAGACTGCGAAGGGTTTTGCTTAGCGACGTATCTATGAGCTTTTCGTCCAGCGGCGGCAGGCTATGATCGGCAGTGGCCTCGGCTGTTATGCCGGCAAACTTATCAGCAAGCTCTTGTGACAACGCAGTCCACTCGCCATTTTCATTAACCATGACACAGTGGATAAGATGCTCCTCAGTATCCAATCCCTCGAAGGCCGCCTTGTAAATTGCCCAGGTTCCGCTTTTGCCGATATACGGCTCAAGCTGAGAAATCTTGTGCCTGCCCGTTGTGTAGCACAGCTTAAGCTGGTGTGAAGCATCATTTTTTCGTGTCTTTAGGCCATGGATCAGCTGGCTGACTGCGCGGTGGGCTATATGCAGACGTTCACCAGGCCGCTGCCCGTCAAACCTGCCAATATAATATGTACCAGGTTCCAATCCGTGCTTCTTTGACTTTGCAGCCCGGTCTGTTATTTCGAAGGCACAGCAGCCATTCGCCATTTCATACTCGGTCAGACCAAGGGCGCTGACAACGAGCCTGGAAAGCATCAAATCCATGACGCTCAGGTCCTCTTTTACCCTCCGGTTTATGACCCTGAACCTGGTACTCACCTCGTCATCGAAGTTCTCAAGAAGCTTTGTCCGTGTTTCAACCATTTTTTGATTGATCTGCTCTGCAAGCTCGGACTGAAGGCTGTCAAAGGCGGCATTGATCTCAGCCTCTGTCCGGCAGGCCTGATATATATCAAGGATTCGCTTCTCGAAATCGACCCCTGAACCTATTGCGCCCAGGACCTCGTCTGATGCCCCGAAGATGCCGTTAAAAAGCCTGAACTTCTGGTCAAGCAGCTCAAATACGCGCCGGTCCGCTGCGTTTGATCTATTAAGGAAGTTGAGGACGACAACATCGTTTTTCTGCCCATAGCGATGGCACCTGCCGATCCTTTGTTCAACCCTCTGGGGGTTCCACGGGAGGTCATAGTTGATAACAATGTTGCAGAACTGCAGATTGATACCCTCTGCACCTGCCTCGGTCGAGATCATGATCTGCGTGTGGTTCTTGAATTCAGAAATGAGGGCTTCCCTGATCACAGCAGCCTTTGAAAGCAGACCCTCTCCTTCAAGATGTGTGCGTTCCTTTTCCCACAATGAAAATGCGCGTTTGGCGATAGGCCCCTTATTGTCGCCGTTGAAGAGCGTAATTTTATCCTTGTACCCGGTATCAGAAAGGAGCTTCAGCAGATATTCCTGGGTTCTCCTGGATTCAGTGAATATGACGGCTTTTTCACTCCAGTCGAACTTCCGCGCATGGAAGAACGCCTTCTCAAGAGCAATAAGCAGCGCATCGCCCTTTGCGTTTTTCTGTATAGATTCAGCAAGGGTCTTCATCTCAAGCACTTCGGCTAGCTCGTCCCTAAGGTTCCCACTGCTTACAGACTCGCTAGACTTAACGGTCCGCTCTCCGTCAGTCGAGGCCTCCGTGTCAATTTCCGAAATCTCCTCTTCCTCCTCCTCGTACCCATCTACGTCGCGCACTATATCTTCTATTGAATCAGGCTTCAGACCCTTGAGCCTCTTTTCAAGATTCCCAACAAGGCTCTGAAGAGTGGCAGCGATGGCAAAGCTTGAACTTGCAAGGATCTTTCGATATATCAGGATCATCAAGTGGCGCTGCCGGGCCTGAACAGAAGCAATTTCCGGCTTCTGAAGATATGCTGATACCCGGTCATATAGCTCCAGCTCCTCATCGGACGGCGTAAAATCCTCGACCATGGATATGCGGTTTGTGTACGGGATATACTCCTGCACCTGTTTTCTGATAGTCCTTATGGCCATGCCGGAAAGCCGCTCCTTGAGAAGCTCAAGGTTCTGCTCCTCCCTCCCTTCGCTATCTGCCATGTACTTCGCCCTAAAGGCGTACTCCGAGGCGAAGAACCTGTCATCTATGAAACTCGTCAAGCCGTACAATTCGAGTAGCGCGTTCTGCAGGGGTGTGGCAGTCAACAGAATCTTCGGAACACTCCCAAACAGGTCTTTCAGTTTTTTGGACTGCACGTTCCCGATCTTCTTGTAGACATTTCTCAGGCGGTGAGCCTCGTCGATCACGCAGAGATGCCACCTGCCGACAGCGGCAATATCCTCCGCCTTATTCGCAGCGAACGGAATAGAGACAATCACAACTTCATCCCTGTCGAAGGGCTTCGTTGTGCCGCTTTTCTTTGCCTGCTTATATTCAAACCCGTCGACGATCACGCAGGGGATGCCGAACTTCTCGATCAGCTCATTTTGCCACTGTTTGCGGATAGAGGCTGGTACGACAACGATGATCTTGCGTTTTCCCTCCGCCCACATTTGGCAAATCACAAGCCCGGCCTCAATGGTCTTTCCAAGGCCCACCTCGTCGCAAAGTATCGCGCCTCGTGACATGGGACCTTTAAACGCGAAAAGCGCGGCGTCAACCTGATGAGGGTTCAGATCGACCATGGCTGCGGAAAGAGGGGCCTCGATTTTCCGCATGTCGCTCGATGCGCGTTTGAGTGTCAGTTCGTGAGCAAAAAGGTTTTGGTGGAAGGCGGGAAGGGGTGGAAGACCGCCATCCGCAGGGTCACCTGCCTGCTCCAGTGCATTCGTCCATTTTTTCATAGTCACATTCCCCATGGTATTTTTGTAAAGTTTCTCCGCCTCGGCTATCAGGATAGCTGCGTAGTCTTTGTCTATAAACCAGCCTTTTTCCAATAGCGCATTGTCAATCAGCTGCTTAATAACGTGGGCAGCCCTTGGTGACTCTATCTTTAATCGAAGAGCAGCGGTATATTCTAACTGAGCTGCCCAGAGCCGTTTGAATGTTTGTTCATCTTTCGCATAAAGATATGTGCCGTTCCGTTCCTGCCCATATATTAAGCCCTCTGCACAAAGCGCTGCTATGTTCTTGCGATTAGCCTGACATTTTTTTGCCATGGCCAGAAGCTGGTCAGCGGTCAACAAGTTATTGCGTAGACGAAAAATATCTACAAGATATTTGCCTTTCAGCCGTAATCTATCTTCATGACCCAGCATTCCACGCTGCGAAGCGTTTTTTCCCTGCCGTAACGTCTCAGAATACAACTTGAAGAGATTGCTCGCTTGCTTGTCATGCGCAGCTTTGAGGGCTTTTCTTATGCCCTTTTCCTGGGCAGTCTCTATGTCACTCAGACGATTAACAAGAACTAGCTTCTTTATAGTTTTTTCAACCTGTCTGAGATATTCTTTTGTCTTTGTTAGTTTGATCTTTGTTAGTATCGTTGCAACTTCCATTAGGCGATTACCCTTGGCAAGCCGATTGAGGATTTCTTTGTCGAGTACTAGAAATGCACCATGTTGGACAATAAAGGAGGCACTATCAAAAAGCTGCCCATTTCTGGATAGACACTTCCGAGCTTCAACATCAAGACCAACATTTTTAAGAATCTGATCGGCTTTTTCCTGGAACATTGTCCCCTGCTCAATATAGGAGACGGCCTCCATTATACGGTTTCCCTTGGCTAAGGTATTTAGTGTTTCTTTGTCTATCCCACGCACTCCTCTTTTTTTAATAACGGACGCAGTATCAAGTGTCAAGACCAACGTCTTCTAGAATCTGATCGGCTTTTTCCTGGAACATTGTCCCCTGCTCAATATAGGAGACGGCCTCCATTATACGGTTTTCTTTGGCTAGCGTATTTAGCGTTACAGCCTCTAACTCACCAAACCCCTTGCTCTCAGCTAAAGCAGCAATATTTAGAAGCTGCCCATCCTTGGCGAGGCAATTCCGCGCCTCTACATCCAAGCCAATCTTCTTAAGAATGCCATGGGCTTTTTCGAGAAGTACGGCCTTTTGATTCGATAGGTTGGTTTCGTCAACGGACACGGGCGAAGCCTGAGTTATCTCCCGGTCAGTATTATTTGGGTCCAGCTCTTTTGCAATGGTACGGGCAACTCTCAGAAGGCGGTTTTCTTTCGCAAGCCTATTTGCTGTTTCCTCGTCTAAGTCGCCAAGCCCCTTGTTCATAAAAATAATGGTCGCAATATCAATAAGCTGATGGTTCTGGGCAAGACAGTTCCGCGCCTCCACATCAAGTCCGAAATCCTTAAGAATCTCATGCGCCCTCACAAAATCAATCATGGCGATTCATCTGTCACGCCAAGCCCTGCTTATTCATGCCAAGGCTTGCCGATTCCTTCGGATATAGGTTCATAAAGCTGCGAAATTCTTGAAAACACTTTTTTGCATCTATAAGCTTCGGCATGTTCAGCCACCATACTATGAAGTGTTTGAGATATCCATTTCGACGAGCCGATTGCAGGACAGATCAAGACTTCATCGAGAAACTCCAACAAATCGCCAGTAGATGCGGTTAACACATTACTTTTTTGGGGATTCCCGGGAATCAGAATGTATCTATATTCTGCCTCGTGGCGAAAAGCAACGCGCTTCATAAACAGCGTTGAAATTAAGCCAGTAGTCTTGATAGTTTTTTGATAGTCTGTTGCTGGCTCATAATAAACCTTTCCCCTAAAGGTTCTGAAGGTGGGCCAATTATCTGTTAAGAGCCTATCCACTTTTGAAATCGAAGTTTTAATTCTGACGCCACCCTTCTTGCAGTAAATGTCCCACATGGCAGCTGAGCCGTTTTCTTTCAAATCAGCTATCGCCAGCGCCTGTTCCTTCTTGTTTTCGTAAAGGCGATTATCTTCTGTCTGCAATGACCAGCAGCTCCCCAAAAAATCATTCCTGGTTATTTCTGAAAAATGCGGATCTTTCTTGAACGCCTTGAACATCTCATAACGAACGCCCTCATAGGCATCCGGCCAACTGACTAGCCGGGAAAAGGTCAGGCTCTTGAAATGCCATAGAAACAGAAAGGCTTCAATTGTCAGATACCTGTATATCGGCGTATCGCCCGGTAGATCCAGCTCGCCATGGAGCAAGCAAGGCTGTATAATAGGCACTCCGGTAGTTGGCGTACTTTGGTCGTTCATCTTCCTTTCCAACATCTTGCTTGCCCTCTCGATCTCCTCCGCCAGGATCTTTCGAGTCTTGGGGCGATGTTCCGAAATCGTCTTTATCATAATTCCAGTATAAAGGAGGACCTCCCCCAAAGAGTGTCCTATGTCCGGGGAAAATTTACATGTATCTATTTATAGGCCCGATTGGGCAATCTTTCGCAAGGCTTTATCAAGTTCATCCTTTATTTCGAAGGAGTACATGATTATTCCACCATGCTTTTAAGGTGAGTCTCTAATTCCTTTTTTGTCCTGAATATTTTGCCTCTGCTCTTGCCTGCCTTCTCCACACGTTTGACAAATTCCTCCCTGAAATTATCCTCAGAAGGATAAAGCTGCTCCTCCAATGCTGATATCAGACTCCGTATAACATCCGCCCGAATCCTTTCTTCAATCTTAGGCAGCAGTCTGTCAATGAGCATATTTTCATCTATCACCTGACCCTTAGCCTTCATAATTCAATCTCCTGTTATCGCGCATTTATATATACA
>JACRHE010000156.1 GCA_016217695.1 Nitrospirota bacterium
CCCTGGTGGACAAGTTTCTCAAGGAAGACAAATATGAGATGGCTGTCAAGGAGCTCGAGAAGATTCTCATGATCAGCCCTGATGAGACAAAGGCAAAGGACCTGCTGAGATCTACGACCAAGGCCATTGTGGACAACGAGGTGAAGGTCCATTACGAAAAGGCCGATGCCTTCATGAAACAGAAGAGATATGATCTGGCCATAGAGGAATGGAGAGAGATCCTGAAGGTAGACAAGGAACAGGAGGCTGCCTCCCGTCTTATCGCTGCTACGATACGGTCTACCTTCCTCGGGTCTGCCTATAACAAGGCTGAAAAGCTCTTTACGGAAGGGGATTACACCGCGTCTCTGGAACAGTATAACCGTATATCCATCGATAATCCGACAGACCAGTATGTGAGGAAGATCATCACGAGGCTGAATGATGTTCTGAAGTTGACTCCGAGGGCCGAAAAACAGGGCCAGAGCTGGGACATGGTCAGAAAGAGTCTTACGAATTACATATCTCCTGACGGCAATCAGAGGGTGGCGCTCGCCGCTTCCTGGTATGCTGTCCAGCTCGACCCTGACAACACTATTGCCCTTGCTGTGCGGGATTTTCTGGAACATGAGCTGATTACGGTTGTGAGGACCATGGAATATCCCACACGGGATATGAACATCATCGACCAGTATCTATTTGCGGCCCTGAACAATATTTACGGCGGTCGTTATGACATAGCCATACAGGAGACCGGCCTTGTGCTCGAACTCCAGCCCAGGAATATTCTTGCCTTAAAGCGGCTCGGCTCTGCCTATTTCGCGATGAAGAACAAGGACAAGGCCCGTGAGGTATGGGAGAAGGCCCTCAAGATCGCGCCTGATGACGCGGAGCTGAAGAAGTTTATAAACCAGGCAAGATAGAGGGTCCTGCCAGTGACAGGACCCAGCGGATAAACCCTATTTCTTTTGCTTCATCTGTTTTCCGCAGCAGATTATATCGCATGTCTCGACGCACCCGCAGACCTCATCTACAGTGATTGCCATCCCGCAGACGCCGCAGGAATATCTGCTGCCCTTTTTCACCCCTGAGCTCTTTTTAACCGCCATTTTTACAGGTTTTGCTGCCGGCTTCTTCACTGCAGCTTTCTTTGCCGCTGTCTTTTTGACGGCCGCTTTTTTTGTTGCCATTTTGATCTCCTTTGTTGTTATGGAATGGATGCCTTAAGGCAATTATAGCAGATAATATCTGAAGCTGAGTCTTCTTCCCAACATTATTCATAAATTTCACGGCTATGCCGAAAAAAGCTTTTCGTCGGTATGAGGCATTCCTTTATATGATTTTGTGATGCGTGCTCTGATCAAGCCGGAGAATTTCCTGATAACTGGCGCTTACGAAAAGTTTTTGAGGCAGTGGCCGTGAAATAATCCTGGGTTCATGAATAAAATAGACTACTTAAGCTTTATGGTATAGGCAAGATTGAAAGCCACGTCAGGCGCGCCTGCTGTATTGGGGTCTTCAGTCAGTGAGAATTCTATGCCATGCCTTCCGGGCGTATATCTTCCGCCGAGGGTGAGAAGAACTGCCGGCCTGTCCAGGCTGCCGATTTCCGTTTTAGGAAATGGCGAACCCTGCAATGTTATCTGGCCCAGCAGGCTGAAGTCTTTCCATAATGCCGCCTCGATGCCGGCGCTTGCATGAAGGAACTCCCTCAGTCTGATTTTTTGCTCCGCCTTCAGGCCACCAGGGATTACTAGGCCGATGTTCAGATACGACATAATCCTTTCGGAAAGCCTCTTGTCAATAAGGAGACTCAAGCCGGCATCTGCAGAGCCGTTGCCGAAACCTTTCTTCGCATCTCCTGTAGGGATCTCTATCTCTGCCTTCACGCCGACAACCGGATCATCGAGAAGAAGCTTTTTCTTCGCCGAGATACGAATGTCGCCTATGCCGATGTCACCGCCCCTGCCTTTTATGATCAGCGCCCCATTTTTTCTGAGTTCATAAAGAAACGAGTTTTCCGGTCTTGAGCTCCTGCCATAGTCGGGAAAGCCGAACGTGTTGTGGTAGCTGTTGAGCATGCTGTCCATGAAGCCGCTGTTAAAGCTCAGCAGGGGTATTTCGATGCCGAGCTCAAAGAGATCAGGGATCTCCTTCCGGTACCGCAGAATCAGCTCCGACACCTCCAGGTCAAGATTAACGGACCAGTCAGGGGACGTTTTCTGCATGAATACACTGGCATGGGAGAGGCCGGCTGAGAAGGAGCTCCCGGTTGACGCAGATTCAAGATAAGGTGCATCTGCATGAAGGAAAAGCGGAAACCGGTTTCTCACCTGAAGCGGGCCTTCAAAAGCCCAGGCGACTGATGAAATCAACAGCAAGGCAATGACTGATGCCGGCAACAAGCATGATCTTTTCATGACGGGTTATAAAATAGCAGGGGCGGGAACGTGCTGTCAAATGCCGGCTGCGCTACTTAATCAGCCTCTTTCTCATCATCCTGAAAGGGTAGGGGGCGAGGATAAGGACCACTACAATGATCCAGAGGATGTCCCAGCGGACAGCAATGAGGCCTCCCGAGGCAAACGAGCGGCAGATATTGACGAGGTGATAAAGCGGAGTGAAGAAGGCTATCCTGGCGACCAGGGGCGGAAGGGTCTCGATCGGAAAGAAGATCCCTGAGAAGAGGAACATCGGGGTCATGAAAAGTGTATAGAAATAATTAAACGAATCTATGCCTGGAACGATCGCAACGAATACCATGGCTATCTCGGCAAATATAAGACCGCTCAGAAAAAGCACCGGGATCAGAAGCAGGATAAGCGGGGACTGAACGAGTCCAAGGACCGCAAGGACGATCATAATTATCGTGCCGTAGAGCACGCTTTTGGAAGCCCCCCAGATCAGCTCACCCGCGATGAGATCATCCACATTGACCGGGGTCGCCAGGATCGCATCAAAGGTCTTCTGGAAGGTCATTCTCACAAAGGTGCCGTACGAGCATTCATAGGTCGCGGCGAACATCGACGAAGAGGCAATGATGCCCGGCGCTATGAAATTTATATATGGCACCCCGTTTATCTCTTTCACGTATGCCCCGAGGCCGAGGCCGAGCGCCGCAAGGTAAAGCACGGGTTCCACAAAATTCAGCGCGATGCTCGACTTGTAGAGCTTTGTATAAACCTTCAGGTGCCTCTGCCATACCCTGGACGCGCGTCTAATTCTCAAGAGGCCTCCCGGTCAGACTCAGATAGACGTCTTCAAGTGTTCCGCCGTGCACGGCTGTAAGATGTGCAGGAGAATCGACAGCTATGATCCTGCCGGTGTCCATGATCGCGACCCTGTCGCATATCTTCTCAGCCTCCTCCATATAGTGGGTAGTAAGGAGGAGTGTCGTGCCCCTGGACTTAAGGTGAGACATCCGGTCCCAGACAGCATGTCTGCTGTGAGGGTCAAGCCCCACAGTCGGCTCATCAAGGATCAGCAGGTCCGGCTCGTTGATCAGTGCCCGAGCCAGCAGCAGCCTCCGCTTCATGCCTCCTGATAGGTCCCGTATATTTACGTCTGCCTTTTCTTCAAGCTCGACGAATGCAAGCAGTTCGCGCACGAGAGATGATGAAACCTTCTTCGGGATATCGAAATACCGGGCGTAGACGATAAGGTTTTCCAGGACTGACAGGTCAGGGTCGAGATTGTCATCCTGGGGCATCACCCCTATCTTTGCTTTTATGAGGCTGGGCTTCTCAGTCACATCCATGCCGAAGACCATGACTTTTCCTGATGTGGGAGGCATGAAACAGTAGATTACGCCCATCGCGGTCGTCTTTCCTGCGCCGTTAGGACCGAGGAACCCGAAGCATTCGCCTTTCATGATCTCGACGTCTATGTTGTCTACGGCCCGAAGCCTGCCGTAGTCTTTTGTAAGCCCTCTGGCTGTGACGATCTGCATGGGACTATTATAGCATCACTGCCCGGCGCTCCAGAATCCACCATCAAAATATACGCAGGGTGCTACTTTTGCCTTGAAAATCTTTGCCGAATCTGTTATCCAATAAGCTATGGCTGATGAACATACCGTAACGGTTTCCGAAGCATTTCTCAGGGGGATGGAGAAAAAGGTGGAGGACCTCAAGACCCTCACCGAGATGTCCGCCATCATCTCCTCGACGCTTGACCTGGACGAGCTGATGTCCCTTGTTATGGAAAGGGCAAAGGAGATCATGGCTGCCGATGCCTGCTCGATCCTCTTTTACAACAGGGAGACCGACAAGCTGGAGTTCGAGGTCGCCATGTGCAGGGAGGACAACACCTGTGAGGTGCTGAAGAAGAGGATCTCCCTTGATATGGGACAGGGAATCGCAGGGTGGGTGGCCGAGAACCGGAAACCGCTCTTTATAGAGGATGTAAGCAAGGATGACAGATTCTTCCAGGACGCGGACAAGCTGACCGGCTTTATTACGAAAAGCCTTATCGCAGTGCCCCTCATCGGCAGGAGGGGCCTCATCGGCGTGGCCGAGCTCCTCAACCCTGGGAACAGGGGCTATGATCCCGAGATATTCCAGCTCCTCTGCAGGCAGTTTGCGATAGCCATTGAGAATTCTCTCTTTCACAAGGAGTCGGTTGAACGTGAGAGGCTGAAGCAGGAGCTGGATATCGCCGCGGTTCTTCAGAAGAGCTTCCTGCCTGAGTCTCCTGTCCTGAAAGAGGGGGCACTGACAGCCTCGGCAATGAATATATCGGCCGCGAAGGTCGGAGGTGATATCTATGATTTCATCGGACCTGCCAATGGAAAACTCGGAGTGCTGATAGGGGATGTATCGGGCAAGGGCGTGTCCGCAGCCCTTTATATGGCAAAGATCATCAGCGATTTCCGGTACGTCGCCCATCATATGGAAACACCTGACATCGTACTTGAGCGCATGAATACCGTATTGTCAAAATCACCCCGTGGCATGTTCCTCACCGCCATCTACATGACTGCGGATACCTCAACCGGCGAGATCACCCTTGCGGCGGCAGGCCATCCCCCTTTTTTCCTGATCAGCGGGGAGAGTGTGGAGGTAGTGTCTATGCCTTCAGGCCCGCCCCTCGGCATTATCCCGTCCGAATACCCTTCGCATACCCTGAAGTTGAAAAATGGTGACAGGCTCATTTTTGTCACTGACGGTGTCTTTGATGCAAAGAACAAGAAAGGCGAAAGAATAGGCTTTGAGAATATCACTGAATTCATAAAGTTCCACCCTGGTGCCGATAATCTGATGGACAGGATCATCGAATACGTTGGTGATTTTTCAAGGGGCACGGAAAGGGCCGATGACCTGACAATAGTGGAGGTTAGGTGGGGAGGCTGACGTGACTAAAGACACGACTGTCATAACTGTTCCGTCTCATCCCAAATATCTCTGTGTTGTGCGGGAGGTCAGCGCAAAGTTCGCAAAGGTTAACGGGCTGGACGAGGCAGCGGTCGAAGAGATCAGGCTGGCCATTGACGAGGCCTGTTCAAACGTCATAAAGTATGCCTATCGCGGTGACACGGACAAGAAGATTATTGTAAGATTCAGGATGAAGAGAAATGGCCTTGAGGTGATCATAGAAGACAACGGCATCAAGGCTGATCCCGGGGTCATCAGGGGAAGGGACATGGATGAGGTCAGACCTGGCGGCCTCGGCGTGCATTTAATCAGGAGGGCCTTCGACGTCTTTGAGTTCGATGAACGGAAGGAAAAGGGCAACAGGATAAGGCTTTTCAGGGAGCTGAGGAGATAATGAAGATAGAGATATCAGACTATAACGGCACAAAGGTATTCGGCATATCAGGGGACATAGACATGAATTCCTCCCCTGAGCTGAGACGGGAGCTGCTCGATCTTGTGGTCAGGAAGGTGCCGGTACTCCTTGTTGATTTCAAGGGCGTCTCCTATATCGACAGCTCCGGCATCGCCACGTTTGTGGAAGGACTTAAAGGCATGATGCCCTATGGCGGGAGGCTTAAGTTCTTCGGCATACCTCAGGGCATACGGGAGATATTCAGCTTTTCGAAGCTGGACAGGGTATTTGAGATCTATCCGAGCATCGAAGATGCCTTCAATCGCTGAAAACCTCTTTGGCTGCATCGGCAGAAAGGTTATCCCCATCCGCAGGGATATCCATGATGCGGCTGTAATCATTAATTCCACTTTCTACTGGACCTTTGTTTCTCCTTTCCGTGGAAAACCGATACGTCTCAGGGCGAGCATCTCGGAGATGGTTAAGGCAGGGTATAACTCTGTACCCATCGTCGCCGTGATCTCTCTTTTTGTGGGCATTATACTTGCGCTTCAGGCCGCATATCAGCTCAAGAGGGTTGGAGCCCTCATCTATGTCGCGAACCTCGTCGGAGTCTCAATAACAAGGGAGCTCGGCCCCATCCTTACCGCGATTATAGTTTCGGGAAGGAGCGGGTCTGCATTTGCGGCCGAGATAGGCTCCATGAAGGCTGCGGAGGAAGTGGATGCCCTGATCACCATGGGCATAAACCCTGTGAGGTTTCTTGTTGTGCCGAAGCTTATAGCGCTCATGATCATGCTGCCTGCTCTAACTGTATTTTCCGATCTCATCGGTATATTCGGCGGTTTTATGCTCGCGACTACAACCCTGGAGATACATCCCTTCAACTATTTCCAGCAGTCTGTTCAGGCCCTGCTGGTCAAGGATGTCCTGACAGGGCTGGTAAAGGCCTGTGCCTTCGGCATTGTCATAACGATCGTTGGGGCATACGAGGGGTTTAAAGTGGAAGGGGGGGCGGAAGAGGTGGGCAGGAGGACAACGGCGTCGGTCGTGGCCTCTATCTTCCTCGTAATCGTCTTCGATCTCTTTTTTACGACTCTCTTTTATTTTTTCACATAATGATGAATGTAATGAAAGGCAGAAGCTCTGAAAAAAGTCCTGGATCAGGAAAAGGCTATTGAGATCATGGGTCTCCGGACCCATTACGGCGACAGGGAGATACTCAAGAGTATCTCCGTCACCATACCAAGGGGGAAGACCACCGTGATACTCGGCGGAAGCGGATGCGGCAAGTCCACCTTCCTGAAGCATATTATCGGACTGCTTAAGCCGACCAGCGGCAGCATCCTCATTGACGGCAAAGACATAACAGGCATGAAAGAGGCTGAGCTGAACGAGGTGAGAAAGAGGATGGGAGTTCTTTTTCAGGGAGCCGCACTCCTTAATTCGATGACGCTGGCCGATAATGTGGCGCTTCCGATACGCGAGCATACCGGCCTGAATGAATCAACCATTCAGATAATGGTGCGCATGAAGCTGGACCTTGTCGGTCTTTCAGGCTTTGAGGGGTTTTACCCGTCCCAGCTCTCCGGAGGCATGAAAAAGAGGGCCGGGCTTGCCAGGGCAATGGCGCTGGATCCTGAATTCCTCTTTTTTGACGAGCCTTCTGCAGGGCTCGACCCTGTGACAGCGGCTGGTCTTGACGAGCTGATTCTAAGACTCAGGAATGTTTTCAGGATGACGATTGTTGTTGTGACGCATGAGCTTCCGAGTGTGTTCATGATCGCAGATTATGTTATCATGCTTGATGCAGGAGAGGTGATCTTCTCGGGAAGTCTCGATGACCTGCGCGCCTCCGGCAACCCGAGGATTCAGATGTTTCTTGAGAGAAAGCCGGAACAGGAGAGCTATTCTCCTGACGACTATTTCAGGATAATAGCAGGGGAGTGATTAGAGAAGGATGAAGGATGAATTATGAAAGATGAAGCAGGGCAATATAAAAAAATAATGAGAGGGAAGAAGGCCCGGTGAAAGAAGAGATCAAGGCGGGAATAATAATCGTATCGGCCTTTGTTGTTCTGAGCGGCTTCGTTATCCTCATCGGTGGGAGCCGGTTTTTTGATAAGTACGACACATATTATGTGAGGGTTATGAACGCAGCTGGTCTTGAAGCAGGCTCCCAGGTGAAACTCGGCGGGGTCAGGATCGGAAGGGTCCTGGATATCAAAGAGCCGGTTGAGCCGGGAAAGCCTGTCACTATCGAAATAGGTTTAAGAGGCGGTACCCCGATCTACATGGGGACAAAGGCTCTCATCACACAGGTAGGTTTTGTGGGCGATATCTATCTTCTCCTGACTGTCGAAAAAGCTGAGGGTGAGAGGATGCGGCCCGGCCAGGACATCCCCTCTGAAGATACGATCGATTTTACCCAGATCATGGCAAGACTCAATCGCCTTTCAGAGTCTGTTGACGGACTCGTCCATGACGTTGACAAGCTCTTCAGCCCGAAGAACGTCAGGGAGATCGAGCGCCTTCTGGACAATACAAACAAGACCATGGTCTCCGGCGCCCAGAATATTGAAAAGGTTGCAGTTGTCATAAAGGCGACTGCTGATAAGCTCGAACTGGTCCTCAACGAGATCAACGGCCTTGTAAAGACAAGCAAGGGAGATGTCTCCGACCTCATCAAAAAGGCAAAGGACGATCTTGAGAGGGCTGGAGAGATGATCAGGGCTATCGAGGCAACTGCAAAGACTGTTGATAAGGCGTCCGGATCCGTTGACAGGGCGGTCATGACCCAGTCGAGGAACCTCGATATTCTCCTCAATACGATGACAAGGACAACGGAAGACCTGCAGGAGGTCCTCCAGGATTTAAAGAGCAAGCCCTGGAGTCTGATTTACAGGGAAGGGAAGGGGGAGTGAGATGCGGAAGATAATGCTTGTGATGGCGGCTGTTCTGGCTTTAGGGGCATGTTCCATTCCCCAGACAAAGATCTATACCCTTTCTCTTTTTTTTGAGAAAGAGGCGGTCAGCAGCAGGTCCGGTCTGCCGCTGAATGTTGTTGTCCAGTCACCCCGGTATCTCGGCCAGCCTTACATTGCCTGCCGGACATCTCCTTTTCAGATCGAGATCGCGAAATACGCAAAGTGGGATGCATCGCCTGTCGAGATCGTGAGGGAGTCCATGAAGGATTCGTTTTCCGGGATATTTCGCGAGGTGAGGACAGGGAACGTAATGGGCGAGGGGTCATACGCGATAGAGGTCTATCTGAGGAGATTTGAAAGGACGGATTCGGGCAGTGACTCCTCTGCTGATATAACGTTTGACGTCTCACTGTTCTCTCCTGAGGGTAAGGGACTTTTTCGCAGGACGGTCTCAAAGACCGCAAAACTTGATGACATGAGCTATGTCACGCTCGCAAGGGCTCTGAGTTTCGCGCTCACCGAAGCCGTCACTGAAACAAAGGCCGAGGTCGTGAAGATCGTTACAGTCAATTAGTATGAAGCCCCAGCTGCAAAATGAAAAAGAGAGGCTCTGCCTTTCCTGCATGAAATGCTGCAGGGAGGTCATCGTTTACACGCATCCTGTTCTGTACAGCTGTCCTGCTGAGATGCTTGTGGAGTTCTATCAGGCAAGAGGTTTTTCTGTTACGAGGCTTAAGGAGGATGCGATCATACTGTCTTTTAAGCATGACTGCCAGCACCTCACCCCTGCAGGCTGCGATATCTATGATCAGAGGCCGGAGGCGTGCAGGGACTATTCAGGTATTGAGGACTTCGGGGATGAATGCCTCTGGTCGCAGCTGAAGAAGAAATAAGGATGTCCTTAACTACAGCCTTCTCCTGAACAGCGCGAAGAAATGCTCTTTTGTCTTTTCACAGACGGGTCGCGTGCGCCATCTTTCAAGGGTTACCTGCTCCGACTTCCTGAGGTCCTCAAAAAATATCTCTGTCATCTGCCTGCCGAACCCTGCATCGACAATCCCGACATTTCCTTCATCGTTTCTCCTGAGGGACTGGAAATCAAGGTTGGCGGAGCCGATAACGCTCCATATGCCGTCAAAGACAGATGTTTTTGCATGGAGTATCTCACCGTTATAGGTGTATATCTCAACGCCTGCCTTCAGCAGCCTCGCGAAAAAGGCCCTTCCTGCATAGTGTGCTGACGATATATCGGACTTGCCCGGCAGGAGTAGCTTTACGTCCACTCCTCTTGATACTGCCTCCTCAAGGGTCTGGACCATCCTTCTGCTGGGCGTGAAATAGGCGGTTGTGAGATAGATGCTTTTTCTGGAGCGGGTGATGCTGTAATACAGCAGCTTCCGCATCTTGCGCCTTCCCCTTGCCGAACTCGCAAATATCGGGATGACCGGCGGGCCTCCTGCAAACGGAGTAACCTCTGCATCGAACCCAATCGGCTCTCCCTTCCATACCACCCAGCTCTTTTTGAATTCGTCGAAGAGCGTCTTTGAGATCGGGCCTTCGAGAAATATGCCTGTATCTCTCCATCCCTTTTTTCTTCTCAGCCTGTGATATCCCCTGTATTCATTGGCGATATTGAGGCCGCCTGTGAATGCCTTAACCCCGTCGATGATGATCAGTTTTTTGTGGTTTCTGTGGAAGTAATGGAAAGGCGACAGCCACTTAAATGGATGGGAGGCCCTGATCTGGATGCCTGCTTCCCTCAAATATTTCCAGAATTTCAGGGGGGTGCCTATCGAGCCGAAATGGTCATAGATGATGTAGACGCTGACTCCTTCAGATGCCTTCTGCCTGAGTATCCCGGCAAGCTCCATTCCCGTCTCGTCATTTCTGAATATGTAGAATTCGAGGCAGACGAGTTTTTGAGCATCTCTGACAGCATCGAATATGCCCTGGAAAGATTCCTTGTCTTTCCATAAGAGGGTGACCTTGTTCCCGTCAGTAAACGGCGTGCCGTATATCCGCTTGATGCTTCTTGTTGAGAAGTCTGTCTTTGCTGCTTTCTCCGGCATGTATTGAATAATCGCCTGAACCGGGGCCTTCTGTCAATCCGGCCAGGCTGAAAGGGTAAGTTGGCAACAGACGCAATCGCTCAAAAGGACCGATTTCTGCGGCTCTATGGCTTATTCCGCTGCACCCGTGTTCTCCTCGGCGAATCCGCCGGGGCGGAAAACTGACCCTTTGGGTTCGGACAGTCACGGCTGCGGCCGCTTCATTTCGCCAAGATCCGCAACGAAATGCGGTCCAAGTCGCTGTTGCATCTGCCGCCAACTCTACATTAGGATTCAGGCAATGGAGGTGGATATTTCACGGCTGTACCGGCTATAATAAACCTAGTGATTGTTATAAAAAGGCTTTTATTTAAAAGGGATTGATGGATATATATATAAAGGATCTCAGGGAGAAAGACTCTGTCTGCGACACCCTTATCTTGCCGGTCACAGAGGGTGATGCCGGACTTTATGACAGGCTGCTTCCGACTGTCTCACCCCTGATCAAAAAAATATTCTCACGGGAATTCAAGGGCAAGAAAAACGAGGTTTTTCTGATACCCTGCCCCGGAGACATCAAGCCGGAACGCATCCTGCTGATCGGCCTCGGCAAAAAGGCTGAAGTCTCTGCGGAAGGCGTAAGACAGGCAGGGGGTAAGGCAGCACTTTATCTGCGGGATCTGGGCATGAAAAAGGTCTCTCTTTCCACCGGAGTCATCTCTGACCTGAAATTCTCCCCTCTTGATTTTATGGAAGGCGCCCTGCTCGGGCTCTATACCTACAAACGCTATAAGGAAGAAAATAACAACAAGTCCCTTGACCGCATAACCATCCTCTCAAGGCCCTCAAAGGATCTTAAAAAAGGCCTTGACTGGCTAAGGATACTGACAGATGCGGTATGCCTTGCCCGTGACCTGGTGAATGCGCCTTCAAACGACATGACCCCTTCGGATCTTGCACGGACCGCTCTTTCACTGAGGAGGAAAGACCTTTCGGTAAAGGTTATCGAAAGGAAAGAGGCGCAGAGGCTGGGGATGGGCGCCTATCTCTCTGTTGCAAAGGGCTCTCATGAGCCCCCCAAGTTTATCGTGCTTCAGTACCGTGGTTCAAAAGGCGCGCCTGTTGTGCTTGTAGGAAAGTCGATAACCTTTGACAGCGGCGGCATTTCCATAAAACCTGCTGACGGCCTGGAGAAGATGAAATATGACATGGCAGGAGGGGCCGCTGTTTTAGGTGTGATAAAGGCGGCTGCCGAATCCGGTATGAAGAGGCACATTATCGGAATCCTGCCAGCTACAGAGAACCTTCCGGGCGGCTCAGCCTCAAAGCCGGGAGATGTTGTGAAGGCTATCACCGGAAAGACCGTGGAGATAATCAATACCGATGCAGAAGGGCGACTGGTCATGGCTGATGCGCTCGGATATGCTAAACGCTTTAAACCACGCGCTGTCATTGATATAGCTACATTGACCGGGGCCTGTTCCATAGCCCTGGGAAATGAGGCGATGGCAATGATGGGCAATGACAGGGCGCTGCTTGATGCCGTCAGGAGATCATCTGAAAATGTCTATGAAAGGGTGTGGGAAATGCCGCTTTTTGAGGAATATAAAGAATATATAAAGAGCGATATAGCTGAAATAAAGAACACAGGCGGCAGGACAGCATCGCTTGTGACGTCGGCATGCTTCTTGAATGAATTTACTGCAGATATGCCC
>JACRHE010000160.1 GCA_016217695.1 Nitrospirota bacterium
CATGCTCCTGTATCTTCCCATGTCGTGCTTCAGCATACAGAGCCCCGCACAGGCAAAGACTCAAACCAACTGCCGCACATTTCTTACAAATCATAAAGGTCTCCTTAAGAGAGTTAAGGCCGAGAGCAATCCCAGCCTTCTGGGTTTACTTTCTTTTGGTCGAATGTTTGATGGTCTCGACCACAGTGTGTTTTGGATCTTTTTGAGCGCTTTTAACAGAAGTATATCTGCCAGTGTCTGCTCGTCTTCCGATCTGGGTTGCTTTTGCCATAGTAATTCCTCCTTTCCGGAGGTGCCGATTTGACAATCGTGGGAAGCATGATATATCGTTTCTTATATCATGGCAACCTGCCCTGACACCTCCAAGTGTTTTGGGCTTATATGCCCATAACTGGCAAGAGTTATGGGCATATCCTATATCTAGTGCTGCTACATGATTTAAACACAAGATATGGTATAGGTCAAGCCTAAATATCAGGAAATCTTATCTTATTGATTATTAATAATTTTCCTGGTGAAATGAATGTAATCAAAATGTTAGGATCTTCGGACTTTCTCACTTTTTTTAGTTTTATTACGTTAAAGCAATACCTTCCTACTCCGCTCTTTTTTGACGCATAATCGGCCTGATTAGGCATTCCCCGGCCCCCTTTCTGGCAAACCCCGCACGCATAATATGCTCAGGCCATATGGAAGAAAAGAAGACATAAATAAACGACTCGATGATCTCGATAAATTTCGCCCTTTACCTTAAAACCGCATTTTTATATCTGCCGCCGACTGCAGGTCTCGCCGGTCAAAAGCCTGCTGGTCAGGTTCATGGGATGAACTCGGCGGTCTACACTGTACGGATTGACAATATACCCATCGGGGTCAGGCTTGCCAGGCGGTTGAAAAACTTTCTTCGATTGGGCTTAAGAATTGCTAAACAAAAGTCATCCTGAAGATAAGAGTCTCTGCAGGTCTCTACAGTTCCCAGGAAGAACTCAAGGGGTCAGACCGGTTGATTGACTCCAGTCCCACATCCATCTTCAGCCTTTAAGGAAACCCTTTTATTCATGTTATTTGCACGTAACGGCTTTTCTGTAAATATAAATTATCTTATTTGAACAACTGTAAATAGGCCGCAAACACATACATCTTGCCCCGCTTGCCGCCTGTGATCTCTTTCAGAATGCCGAACTTTTCCAGATCGGCAATCAGTTTGTAAGCCGAGGCCGGTGCTATTTCCACCACCTCGCCCACCTTGGCGGCATCAATCATCGGCCGTTGATACAGGTAACGGAGGACCTTCTGCGCATTTGCCGTTCTGCTACCCAGTGACTGTATCTTGCCATCCACCTGCTTTTGCAGCCTGAGGATATTATCAAAGGTGGAAATGCTGTTCTTAGCGGTTTCGATAATTCCCACCAGAAAAAACTTGAACCATTGCAGCAGGTCGTTCTTCTCTCTTGTCCTCATCAGGTTGTCATAATAAAGCGTTCTGTTTCGTTCGAAGAAATCCGACAGGTACAACACAGGCTGTTTCAATATTCCCCTGCTCACGAGATATAAGGGAATCATCAACCGCCCAACGCGGCCATTGCCGTCCAGGAAAGGGTGGATGGTTTCAAACTGGTAATGCACAAGGGCAATTTTTAACAGCTCCGGGAAATACCTGGTATCGTTATGCACAAACTGCTCAATGTCGCCCATCAACTCATTGATCGAGGTATGCACCGGCGGCACAAAAACCGCATCATCGATGGTTGCGCCGCCGATCCAGTTTTGGCTGCGCCTGAACTCACCCGGCTGCTTGTGCTTGCCTCGCACGCCTTTCATCATGGTCTTGTGGGTTTCCCGGATCAAGCGCGAGGAAAAGGGAAGTTTCTGCAGTTTCGCAATCGCCTCATTCATGGCCGCCACATAGTTTTGCACCTCTTCCCAGTCGTCCCTTTTGTCTAAGGCAACGTCCTCCTTTTCCAGAAGGGCCTCTTCCATGTTCGTCTGCGTGCCTTCGATCTTGCTGGATTGAGTGGCTTCTTTCAGTACATGCATGCTGATGAACAGGTCAATATTGGGGATATAGTCCGAATACATATCCAGTCGTCCCAATTCCCGGTCTGCCTGCCCAAGCAACTGAATCAACTCCATGTTGTCCAGCACCCACGCCCGGTTGATTGGGTTGGGCTGAAAGATCTTGTAATGCCCTTGCTGCACATAGCGACCAGACTGGAACTTTTTCATTTGAGCATCCTTACTCCACATGAAAGTAAAATAACCACCGCTGTTATTTTAGATTATACTCCAAAACTAAAATAAAGCAACTCATTATTTCAGCCCTTCTCGCAACAGTTCATATCGACCTCGGCCGGGATGGTCACTCTGATGCGGCTTTCAAGTATGGCCTTGGTTCCCTTTTATTACTTGGTGAGCGATGGGATCAGATCTTTCTTGCTGCAAGTGAATTAAACGTTTCCAAGACTTCCGCTTGTACTGCTCAATTTAAATCAACATTCCTGCAGACTTCCGCGAAAACTCTAAAGCTTAAATAACAGAACGCAGGCAGGCTTCGTCTCTGAAGAGATCATATCTGCATAATCACTTACATACCCCTGAAGCTTCGGCACCTCCAGTGCATCTGCACAGAGGCTGCAGACAATAAGCATCCTTTCAACATTGATAAACAGCAGATGAGAAGCGGTCGCACCTTTTTTGAAGATCCCTCCTGTGTGAAAGCCAGGATTACGATGAAAAGAGATTAGCATGATCTGGACGCTTCTTCAACAATATATTGCCTTTCGGGGCAGGATGCGAACCTTCCTGAATCAGATCTTCCCCTTTAAATAACTCCCCATCTCCCTGTCTACCTTGCGAATATGAGCGGTAAGCCAGTCCACAACAATCCGGTTAAGGGCAACCACAGTAAAGGGGCCGATTCCCTCGTCCTTGACCTTCCTTTTCAGGTCATTAAAGCTTTCGATAAACGCCAGGTGCTGAGACCTGTGTGCAACATAATTGGGATACGCATGCTCTTTCATATGCTTCTCTTCGGTACCGAAATGAGTTACCACATAATCTTCAAGAAATTTAAGCATCCCGTTTGCCTGCCCTTTTCCCCTGCCTTCCCTGCATGCCTCGAACAACTGATTAAGCCGCCTGAAGAGCTCCTTATGCTGCTCATCGATTAAATCGACACCTGTGGAGAGATTGTCATTCCATTCGATCGCCATGGCTAAAACCCCCTTCTAGAGTTTATTACAAGAAGTACTATTAATGATCGCGCCGTGAAATTATATGATTTATATCATGGATTTTCTAAAGGAATTTTTCAGGGATTCTTCAAGCCCTGCCTTGTATTCGTTGACAAGTTAGACATTGCGCCGCCATATAAAAAGATTGCCCTTGCTTTTTATTGCCGGGATGTGTCAACATAAACCCGAAGTTTCAGAAGTTTTGAATGGTAAGGCCACAAAGACTTTTAGCTTTGTGGCCTTTTTTCTTGTAAGCAACCCCTGAAGCTTTAGTTTTATATGAGGAGGTAACCAAAATGGCGAACGGAACAGTAAAGTGGTTTAACGAGTCAAAGGGGTTCGGCTTTATCACAGGCGAAGACGGCACCGATCTTTTTGTCCACTATTCTTCCATCCAGAGCAACGGCTTCAAATCCCTTGCCGAAGGTGATTCAGTCAGCTATGAGACGGAAAAGGGTCCAAAGGGACCCAAGGCAGTCAACGTAATCAAATTATAATTGGCTGATGGATAAGGCCCCTTCCAAGCCTGGACGGGGCCTTATTTTAGAAAGGGAAAATGGCGAACAGATACAATCATGCCGCAAAGATGGCTGTAAAAAAGCAGGACAGGATTGACGCCGGTCTGATCTCGGAGCGCTTCCCTGAAGTGTCCAATATAGTCGTACATATGAAATATTACAGGCAGGGAATGGAGCCGATCCTCATGGTCAGAACAGTCAATTTCTCTCCCTCCGGCTATGCCTACTTTCATATGGAATGCATGACAAAAGGCTGCACTGACGGCGGTTTTGATCTGACAAAGGTCATTGCCGGGATGATCAAGAACCGCAGTAAGTCCCTCAAGGGAAAGCTCGTCTGTGACGGCTCAGGTAAAGACGTCACCCCCCGGCATGCAAATATCGAATACGAAATCAGCATCGCCTTCCTCAAGAAGTCCCAGATTACCGCATCAGCAGTATCGTAATCCGATACGTCAGACCGACTCTTCTGCCTCATCGAACATCGCCATGTTTATGCATTCATGAACAGCTCCTTCAATGGATTCCTGTCTCTTTCTGAAATTACCGAGTTCTTCAGCCATTCTCTGCAGGAATTTCAGTTCCTTTTCCGTCAATGTCACTGTTATCTCCATGAGTCACCCCTCCTGGTTTTAAGACATATCCTGTTTTTACCATAAATAAAAATCCCTGTGAATCAAAAAATTTCTCTGCTATAATGGGACTAGTTCAGACATCAGACTGCAAACGCCATGATCGCACGGATACTTATACATATAATTTTACTCTCTGTCCTGTTCTTCATCCCATCGGGAATAGCACGGGCTGACGAGCTTCCTCCCGCCGTCTCAGGCAACTCTGAAAGGGTCTCCGAATCTTCCGGCGGCGCAGACTCTCAAAAAAAGACTCTCTCCGGCCTTGAGAAGGTATTTGTCAGGAAGTTCAGATTCCAGGGAAACACTGTTGTCTCTGACCTGGAACTCTCCAGGTTAACCTCCTCTTATGAGGCCAGAGAGATCACCTTTGAGCAGTTGCAGTCGCTGAGACAGGAACTCACGCTCTACTATATCAATAAGGGCTACGTCACCTCAGGCGTTGTCATACCAGATCAGGAGCTTGTTGACGGGACCGTCACCCTTCAGATAATAGAAGGGATTGCCAGGGATATTACCGTAGAGGGCATGACCAATTTCCGGCCCTCCTATTTCGTCAGCAGGCTTTCGGCTGCAGCAGGTCCGCCTGTAAATGTGTACGCAATGCAGGAGGCGCTGTTGCGGCTTCAGCAGGACCCAAGGATCAAAAAGGTGAATGCAGAGCTCAGCCCCGGCATCCTCCAGGGAGAGAGCGTGATGAAGGTCCGGATCGAAGAAAACCCTCCGTATGTTATGCAATTTAAGGTCAGCAACAGTCAGTCTCCCAGCATAGGCCCCCTGCGCGGTGAGATGCTGGTCGCTCATCAGAACCTCTTCGGTTTTGGGGATATAATGACCGGCAGTTTTGCCCTGACAGAGGGCATAAGCGATTACAGTTTCAGCTATGCCATCCCTGTTACATCGCACGATACGATGCTGGAGTTTCACTACCGCAAGAGCAACAGCACGGTCATAGAAGAGCCTTTCAAGGGACTCGATATCCAGAGCAAGTCAGACACCTACGGGATTACCCTTAGCCATCCGGTTTTCCGTAAGGCCGGACAGGAGCTGATATTTGGACTGACCGCTGAGCTGAGGGAGAACAGGACATTCCTTCTCGGCAGGCCATTCTCTTTTTCAGGCGATACAGAAGGAGGAAAAAGCAGTGTCACAGTCCTTCGTTTTTCCCAGGAATGGGCAAGCAGGGGACAGGCACAGGTCATTGCCGCCCGTTCCTCTTTCAGCGCAGGAATAGACGCGTTCGGAGCGGACGTGAATTCGAAGCCTGCTGACGGCCAGTTCCTGACATGGCTCGGCCAGATCCAGTGGATCAGGCAGCTCAATGAAAGGGGCCTCCAGATACGCTTCCGCACGGATATACAGCTGGCCAGTGATGCATTACTCCCACTCGAAAAATTTTCTGTAGGCGGCATGAACAGCGTCAGGGGCTTCAGGGAAAACCAGCTTGTTAGGGACAACGGACTTTCGAGCTCTCTGGAGCTTCGAATCCCCCTCTTTTACAACAAGTTCGGAGACAGCGTCTTTAATCTCGTCCCTTTCACTGATTTCGGATGGTCATGGAACAACAAGATCCAAACCCCTTTTCCAAAAACGATCTTAAGCTTAGGTCTGGGCTTTGTCTGGGCTATAACTGACAGGTTCAGTCTCCAGGTCTATGGAGGCGTACCATGGAGAAAGATCGACACAAACGGAAATGATCTGCAGGACAAGGGAATACACTTCCTACTGACAGGCCGTCTCTTCTAAACTGCGCAGGAAAGGAAAGGTGCAGCATGGTTGCCCGGAAGGATCTCTTTTCGATAATTAGAACTGCAGCACTGATCCTGATCTTTTCTGCTGCCGGCGTTGATGCAGAGGTGGTGCCTGACGGCACAATGGGGAAGTCCGGAGCGCTGACAGGGCCTCACTACAGCATAGGCAGTGACCTCGGCAAACAGCTTGGAGGCAACCTTTTTCACAGTTTCACCTCTTTCAACATATACACAGGTGAGAGCGCTACATTCTCCGGTCCTGACACTGTGCAGAACATCATCTCCCGTGTCACAGGAGGAACCTTGTCGAGCATAGACGGCCTTATCCGCTCCACGATCCCAGGGGCAGAC
>JACRHE010000158.1 GCA_016217695.1 Nitrospirota bacterium
AGGACAAGGCTCCGGTCTTTTGCAGATATCACCTGGATGCAGTATCTGGAGAGGAATGAGCTGGAGCTGAAAAATATGCTCACTGTCGGGCGCATCATTGTAGAGGCTGCGCTGAGCAGAAAAGGGAGCGTCGGGGCCCATTACCGGTCAGATTACAAGGACAGGGGGGAAAACTGGCAGGAGCATATTGCATGGGACAACAATAAACTTAACTTCGGAAAGGGAGTTCCGCGTTAGATCCGTTTCCGCACACAGGAGCATGTCATGAACAGAAGAGCAAAGATTATCTGCACAGTCGGCCCCTCCTCTTCAGATCAGAAGATCCTTTTCAGCCTCATCCGTAACGGGATGGATGTTGCAAGGCTGAATTTTTCGCACGGGAGCCATGATTCCCACAAAAAGGTCATAAGGACGATACGGGAAGGAAGCGCAAGATATAAAAGGCCTGTGGCGATTCTTCAGGACCTTCAGGGCATAAAAATACGCGTGGGGCTTATCCGGGGAGGCGCCGCAGAGTTAAAGAAGGGAAGCGAAGTGCTCATCTTCCCAGGCGAAGGCACAGGCGATGAAAAGAGCCTCTACGTCTCCTATCCGCTGCTCTTAAGGGATGCGCGGAAAGGAGACAGGATACTCCTTGACGACGGCCTCATGCAGCTCCATATAACAGAAAAATCCGCGCGGTCATTGAGGACAAAGGTGATTGAGGGCGGGATTATCAGGGACAAAAAGGGCGTTAACCTCCCGGGCATGAAACTCTCCCACGGATCCTTCACTGAAAAGGACAGGCTCGACCTGGACTTCGGCCTTCAAAAAAAGGTCGACTATGTCGCGATATCCTTTGTCAGGACAGCGGAGGACATCAGACAGATCAAGGACTGGATGAAGAAAAGAGGCCGCTTCATACCTGTCATAGCAAAGATAGAAAAACCTGAGGCCCTTCTGAATATCGATGAGATACTCGATGAGTCCTCAGGCATAATGATAGCAAGGGGTGATTTAGGCGTTGAGGTATCTCCTGAGGAGGTCCCGCTCATTCAGAAGGGTCTCATCACTAAGGCAAACCAAAAAGGCAAGATCGTCATAACAGCAACACAGATGCTCGAGTCGATGAAGGAGCATCTCAGGCCGACAAGGGCAGAGGCCACAGATGTCGCCAATGCCGTTATGGACGGAACCGATGCGCTCATGCTTTCGGCTGAGACGGCATCGGGAGCTTTTCCCTTCGAGGCCTACAGCATGATGGACAGGATTATCAGGGTTACTGAACTGACCCAGAAGGTTTCATCTGCCTATATCAGGGGAGACTCCTATGCCGACGCCCTGGCGGACGCAGCCTGCCAGGCAGCAGAGGATGTCTGCGCCAAGGTGCTTGTTGCGCACACCCAGTCAGGCTTTACCGCCCGCCTCCTATCAAAATTCAGACCCAGGATACCTATTATCGCCTTCACCCCTGACCGTGCGGTAATATCGCGCCTTTCCATTTATTGGGGGGTAACTCCGAAATATATCAGGCCGCTTGAGGGCATCGAGCTGATGCTGAAAGAGATAGAAAAGACTTTAATCGCCGAAAAGATCGTCAAAAAAAATGACAGGATAGTGACAATAGCAGGCTCTCCGCTGCCGACAAAAGGCAAGACGAACTTCATGAAACTGCACGAGATAGGCTAATGGCAGAATGCAACCGGAAAAAATCAGTAACAGTTGATCATGTCTATAAGGCTTCTGAGCCTTCCAAAATCCCTGCGGTTGAAATCCACCACCAGCCGCGGCAATGATACAATATCGTATTCGTCGGCCTCCGCAGGGAGCGGTCCAGAAAGGTCTATCCTTCCGCCGGGACTGAGGATATCAGGGAAAAGGTCGTTCAGTTCACCGATCTCATTGGGGCCGAGGGTTGATGACATCCGTATGACAAGCTGCTTATCGACATATCTGAGGCTGTGATAGCGGCTATAAAAACGACTGATCCTTTCAACCGCTGTCTCCACAGAATCAACGCGCTCGAAGAAATTGAAGTCTGTTGCAGTGATATATCCCTGCGACATGAGTTCATCCTCAAAAAAACGGACCCATCTTGACCAGTAGTTTCCGCCCGGCTCGTCTATCAGGATAAGCGGCAGCGGGTCGCGCTTGCCTGTCTGGACAAGGGTCAGGGTTTCCATGGCTTCATCAAGGGTCCCGAACCCCCCGGGGAAAAGGGCTACTGCGTCTGCCTGCTTGATGAAAGCCACCTTCCGGTTAAAGAAATATTTATAGGTTATGAGACGCGGATTGCCCTTCAGCACCGGATTCGGCTTCTGCTCAAAGGGAAGTCTGATATTGACGCCGAACGATTTTTCAGGCCCGGCCCCTTCATTGACAGCCTGCATGATGCCCGGTCCGCCGCCGGTGATCACCATATATCCCTCTTCAGCGAGCCTTCTGCCTAGGCTCCTGGCCATTTCATACACCGGCTCCTCAGGCGCGGTTCTCGCTGACCCGAATACTGTCACCTTTTTCACTGCAGAATAAGGACCAAAGACCTTGGCGGTAAATCGCATCTCCTTGAGGGTTGAGTTCATAAGCTTCAGGTTCGATTTCTCCTCCTCTTCAAGGCCTGCCTTCAGCGCTGCGATGATCATCTCCCTCACTATTTCCGGGTGATGTACATCTCCTGCGAGACCCATGAGGCGGTCTATAAACTCATCCAGAGGGCCGTTGGATCTCGTAAAGTGGATATTCATACGGTACAAGGCCTTAAGGTGCAGCGCCGGGGCAGCAATAATAGATTCATCCTGATTGAGTGCATGGTTTTCTAATTTAACAGCGGCTGTATGCCTTGTCAAGAAAGAGAGGGCCCCGATCTGATCGGGACGAGGATGAGCGACAATGCTGTCTCCCCGCAAATACCTCTTTTCCTAATGGTGGATTGCGGGAGCATACCCTTCCTGTTTTCACTTGTTTCAATTTTTGGGCGGGTATAAAATAGAGCGGTACCAGGTCAGAGATTCTTACATGACAGATAGACAGACTCCAATAAAAGGAATATTGAGCGCGCTCGGTCTTGTCTTCGGAGACATAGGGACAAGCCCTATCTATACGCTGACGGTCGTATTCCTCATTCTTCGGCCTACCCCTGAAAATATCATCGGCGTTCTGTCTCTGATTGTCTGGACGCTCGTATCTCTTGTCACCATTCAGTACGCATGGATAGCCATGAACCTCAGCAGAAGGGGTGAGGGCGGAACAATCGTGCTTAAGGAGATACTGAGCTCGGGCCTGAAGTCAAGACGCAGTATCATCTTTGTTTCGATACTCTCTTTCATCGGCATATCCCTGCTGATGGGTGACGGTGTAATCACCCCTGCCATCAGTATCCTGAGTGCCGTTGAAGGGGCTGTGCTTATACCGGGTCTGGAACACCTGCCGAAATCTGTGATCGTAATCGTTGCAATGGTTATTGCCGTTATGCTCTTTGCTATCCAGAGCAAGGGGACAGAGAAGGTTGCCGGGGCCTTCGGTCCGATCATGGTGGTTTGGTTCGGCTCCCTGATAGCCGTCGGGATTACGGCGATAACGGAAGCCCCGGAAGTTCTCAGGGCGCTTAATCCTTATTACGGCATGAGGTTTCTCCTTGATAACGGAGCCAGGGGCTTCATAGCACTCGGAGAGATTATCCTCTGCGCCACAGGAGGGGAGGCGCTTTATGCTGATATGGGGCACCTGGGCGCCAAACCGATAAGGCAGGCGTGGTCAGCGGTATTTGTCGCCCTTGTCCTGAATTATCTCGGTCAGGGGGCCTTTCTTCTAAGACATCCGGAGGCAAAGAATATCCTGTTCGAGATGGTCTTTTATTACGCAAGGCTCACTTATGTGCCTTTCCTGCTGTTGAGTATCACCGCCACTATCATCGCATCACAGGCGATGATAAGCGGCATGTTCTCGATCGTATACCAGGGGATTAACACCAGGGTGATGCCGATGTTCAAGGTTGATTACACGTCCTATGAGAGAAGGTCTCAGATCTATATAGGGTCTGTAAACTGGTTTCTGCTGCTGGCGGTCCTTTTTGTCATGCTTGAGTTCCGGGAATCCAGCCGCCTTGCCGCTGCATACGGCCTTGCCGTCACAGGCACCATGACCCTTACAGCCATCATGATGGTATGGATCTTTTATCAGAAGAAAAAACCTTCATTCGCTCTTATGGCAGTAGCGATTACAATGATCGATATGCTGTACCTCGGCGCGAACTTCACAAAGATACCTCATGGCGGCTACTGGTCACTTATACTTGCATCCATACCGTTTATGACCATAGTCCTGTATACGCAGGGGCAGAAAAAACTCTACAGGATGATGGACTTTATGCCTCTGGCCGATTTTCTTATCAAATTCAACCGGGTCTATGCCACGACAGAGAAGATCAAAGGTACTGTTCTCTTTCTGCTGAAGGATGTCAGGGAGATTCCATTTTACATCACCCAGACGATGTTTTATCACGGCATACTTTATGAAGATAACATTTTCGTCTCTCTCATAAAAAGAGATGACCCATACGGCATTACCGGGTTCTTCAGGCCGGACCTTGCGCCGGGGCTCCGGGTCTTCGAGATTCAGATGGGATACATGGAGGTCATAGACGTTGAAGAGATCCTGAGGGAAGGAGGCATCGACGAAAGGGTCGTCTTTTACGGCCTTGAGGATATCTCGACAAAAAACCTCATCTGGAAGACGTTCTCGGTCATCAAAAGGCTGACCCCGCCTTTCATACAGTTCTATAAATTCCCGCCCAAGAAGTTACACGGCGTCATGACAAAGGTTGGATTATAACGCAGGTCGTCTTATCAGGCCAGCCCGAAGACTATCTCCCTCTCCTCCATATCGACCCTGTCGACCCTGAGCCGCACTTCCTGTCCGATCCTGAATGTCCTTCTGCTGTTCCTTCCGTAAAGCGTCAGGTTTTTTTCATTGTACTGATAGAAGTCATCGGTCAGGTATGAGAGATGGAGAAAACCGTCCACATAGAAATCCTTCAGCCGTATCCTTAAACCGAAGGGTGTAACCCCGATGATCTTTCCTTCAAATTCATCGCCGACCCTGTCCTTCATAAACCAGACCCGCATTGCGCCTATCACAGCCCTTTCAGCGTCAACCGAAAGCCTTTCCGTTCTGGATGAGTTGAAGGCGATGTCAGGAAGCATCGTCTCCAGTTCCTTCGTCCTCCTGTCAGAGAGCTGTTTTTTGGCAAGGACCTCGCGCAATATCCTGTGCACCGCAAGGTCGGGATATCGCCTGATGGGTGAGGTGAAATGGGTGTAAGATTGCGAGGCAAGACCGAAATGGCCGACGTTTACAGGTGAATACCGCGCCTGTTTCAGGCTTCTCAGGACAATGTAATTTATCACCTCTTCCTCAGCGGTCTCCTTTATGGACCTGAGGAGCTCAGAAAAATCCTTCGGCTTTAATATCTTTCTGCCGGATCTTCCGAGAGGCTTCAGCACCTTCAGGATATCCTCCATCTTCATGGGGTCAGGCTCTTCATGTATCCTGTATAGCGAAGGTATGCCCAGACCCTCCAGATGCTCAGCCACTGCCTCATTGGCGGCGATCATGAACTCCTCTATGATCATATGTGCGAAGTTTCTCTCTGCCTTTATGATCGCCTCGGGATTGCCCTGCATATCGAGGATTATCTCGGGTTCAGGAAGGTCGAAGTCGAGGCTTCCGCGTTCAAGCCTGTTTGACCTGAGGATGCCGCAGAGCTCAGCCATGAGATCAAAATCCTTGAGGAGCTCATCGTACCTTGCCCTCTCAGCCTTATCCTGGTCAATGAGTATCTTCCGAACAGAGGTATAGGTCATCCTCTCGTCGCTCTTAATCAGGCTCGGATAAAATTTTGCTCCGGTCCGCATCCCGAATCTGTCAAAGTCCATCTCAACGGTAAAGGCAAAACGTTCAACCTTTGGCCTTAAGCTGCAGAGGTCCTCCGAGAGCTCCTTCGGAAGCATGGGTATGACCCTGTCAGGGAAGTAGACACTCGTGCCCCTCTTCCTCGCCTCAATGTCAATGGCCGATCCCCACGGCACATAATATCCGACATCAGCTATATGGACCCAGAGCCTGTAGCCATGCTCTGTAAGGCTGATGGAGACAGCGTCATCAAAGTCCTTTGCCCGTTCGCCATCGATAGTTACTGTCGGAAGAGATCTCAAATCCTTCCTTCTTGGCTCTCTGAGTCCTGAAATCTTCTGTCTGTTCTCATCCGTCTGACCCTTGTTGAGGAGCTTTGCCTCTTCAGCCGCCGCCTTCGGGAATCTCCTGGGAAGATTGAACTCTTCGATGATCATCTCAACCTCTGACGCAGGGTCTTCAGGTTTTTCCAGTACCTTTACGACCTTGCCTGAGGGAGCCCTCTTGTCAGTGGGATAATCCACTATCTCGGCAACAACCATATCTCCGTGCCGTGCCGTGCCTCTGTTGTCCGGGGCTATATAGAGATCAAAGGGGATTGCCTTGCTCTTGGGTCTTACATAGGCCGCGTTCTTTGTGACATCGAGAGATCCCACGACCCGCGCATATGCCCGCTCAAGAATACGTATGATCCTGCCGCCCCTTCTTGCCTGGTTCTCCACCCTGGCGATAACCCTGTCGCTGTTCATAGCTCCGAGGGTGGCTCCGCGGGGGATAAATATGTCCCTTTCCCCCGGCTTTTCAGATATCACAAATCCGTAGCCCTCTCTGTGGGCCTCGAAATATCCGGTTGTGAGGCTCATGTCCTTTGCAGGTCCGTACATGCCCTTTCTGGTAAGGACCAAATCGCCGCTTCTGAGCATCTCCCTCAACACCCGCTTGAGGGCCCTGGCCTCGGGTCTGCTCAGCCCCATATGATGCGCGATCTCCTTAAAGGAAAGGGGCTTTGTCTTTTCAGTAAAAAATGCAGCTACGCTTTCTCTTGTCAGCATTGTTTTTCCTCCCTAAGTGTTATCGATTCCCGGGAATTTGTCAACCGCGGCAAGGCCGGCATTGAGGGACTTAACTCTTCATTGCTTTTTATTTTTCCCATCTGGTATATTTCATCGAAATGCAGCTCAATCCCCGTCCTCTCGTAAAAATATTTCTCAAATGGCTTCTCCTGCCGCTTTTCTTTCTTGCTGGTCTGCTGGCTGGAATCATGATTGAGCGGCACTTAGGAGAAAGCGCCGATAAAGAAATGCAGGCCACAGGGTACGAGATACGACAGTCGGGATTCAAGTTCACCAACCCCCTGCTTGAATGTGAGATAGCCAGAGATGTAATAGCAGATAAAGAACTCAGACCTTTTAAGCACAAGGTCCTGTCTCTTGTCGATCAGCTTAAAGCCAGCCATAAAGTCAGTTTCCTCTCCGTGTATTTTCGTGACCTCAACAACGGCCCCTGGTTCGGCATCGACGAACGGGAACTTTTTACTCCTGCCAGCCTTCTGAAGGTACCGATCATGATCTCTTTCCTTAAGCTCGCCGAGACCAATCCCAAACTGATGGAGAAGACCCTGCTGTATGAAGGGGGCATTGATGAAAATGCCTTTGAGTATTTCGAGCCATCGAAGGCGATCGAGCCGGGGAAGGCATACACAACCGATGAGCTGATCTACCACATGATCGTATATTCAGACAATAACGCAAAAAATCTGCTGGCTGATAACCTTAACCCGATTGTCCATGCTGGGGTATTTCGCGACATCGGAGTCAGCATACCTCCGGACAGGCAAGCAGAGAATTTCATGTCTGTTAAATCATACGCCTCTTTTTTCAGGGTCCTTTTTAATTCGTCTTATCTGAGCCGGGAGATGTCGGAGAAGGCCCTTCAGTATCTGTCAGAATCAGATTTCAGATCAGGAATCGTCGCCGGCGTTCCTTCGGAGATCTGGGTGGCACATAAATTCGGCGAACATGCATTCGAAAAGACCAAACAGCTGCATGACTGCGGAATCATATATTGCCCGAACAGCCCCTATCTTCTGTGTGTGATGACGCGGGGTGAAACATTCGACAACCTCGCTGATGCAATTCGAGATGTCTCGTCCCTGGTCTATAAGGAAGTCGACGCGCAAAACAGAGGCGTTTCGTCACAAATTAAATAAAAAAGGCCCCGGTCTAAACTATTACATCTAAACCGGGGCCTTTTGTCTGTCTTATGCTGAGTCTTTTCTTAATTATGAGCCTTAACCTCAGCAGCCTCCTTGGCCTTGCCGAGGCTTCCGATCACATCCACCACATATGCAAGAGATGTCCCGAACACTGAGCCGAGCACTATGCTCACCGCTCCTATACAGAAGATACCCAGCA
>JACRHE010000157.1 GCA_016217695.1 Nitrospirota bacterium
CATCGATGAATTTGATAGGGGCATTTTAGCGTTCTTTGACCCTGAAGACGTTAAAAAAGGCTTCATCGTATCTGTTGATCGCAATGACAAGCCTGCGATATTCGGCATAATGACCATCTCCGTGGCTGTGGTCAATACTGACCGTACGCTGGTAAGAGATCCAAAGGAGATTGCCCACAAAGTGACCGAGCTTAAGCAATATGCAAAGACCTTTGCCAAGAGCATCTATATCATGGACAGAAGAAAGACTAGATGAGAGGATCAGCTATCTGCAAAACCGATACGCAGACTGAAGGGAATAATAATGTCACGCGGGAATTTGTCAGTATTTTAGGGATGCCTTGTCCATGTTACCAATAACTACCAGAATATAGTCCTTTGTATTTAGATACTTTCGCGCAACTCTCTGAACGTCATCTGTAGTCACGGCCCCTATGAGTTCTTTATACCGCTCGACATAGTCAAGGCCCAGGCCATAGTATTCAACCGCAGCCAGGAAACTCGCGATCTTGCTGTTGGAGTCGATGCGCAGAGGGAAACTGCCGGTCAGATAAGACTTGGCGTCACTCAGGTCTTTGTCGCTTACCGGTTCCGAGATGATCCTGTTTATTTCCTTGAGGATTTCATCGATAGCACTATTGGCCGAGGTATTTTTTGTCTGGAGTCCGACCAGAAACGTGCCCGCATATTTATTGGCCGAAAAAGAACTGTGGACATCATAGGAAAGGCCCTTATTATCACGAATATTGTCCATGAGTCTTGATGCGAAGCCTCCTCCTCCGAGGATATAATTCATCACGGAAACGGCGTAATAATCGGGATTATCTCTGCTAATTCCGAGATGTCCCAGGATCACATGGGCCTGAGAGATGTCCTTATGAAGTTTGATTACGAGCGGATTTTCTCCGAATCTCGGCGACTGAGGTAACTTCTGGGGGATATCCCTTTTTTTCCAGTTCCCGAGGTATTTTTCCGTCAAATCTGTCACCTCATGTTCGCTTATATCGCCGACAACAGACATGATCGAGTTATTGGGCGCATAAAATATCCTGTGGAAATCAGTAATATCCTGACGCGAC
Organism: Nitrospirota bacterium; assembly: GCA_016217695.1. Classification (GTDB taxonomy): domain Bacteria; phylum Nitrospirota; class Thermodesulfovibrionia; order Thermodesulfovibrionales; family UBA6898. Next base: position 1,080 of record JACRHE010000157.1, read on the forward strand.
ATTGCCTCGATCGACTCCTCAGTTCCTTCAGGAGGCCAGCCGTAGGGATGGTCTCCATAGACAGCCCTTAGAAAAGCCTTTGAGGCGACTGTCCCGGGATCTTCCCTCTGCTGAATAATGGAGCTCCTGATTACAGCCTTCCTCCTTCTGATCTCTTCTTCGCTGAAGGCAGGATTGAGTATGATATCCGCAAGAAGGTCGAACCCAAGGTCAATATCCTTTTTCAGGACAGAGAGAGTGACCGTTATATAATCAATGCCTCCTGATGTGCTCAGGGAGCCCCCTACAAAGTCTATTTCATCGCTTATTTTTCGGGAAGATCTGCCTAAAGTTCCCTCATTCAGGAGATCTGCAGTAAGGTTTGCAAGCCCGGCCTTCTGAGCAGGCTCAATAACGCTGCCTGCCTTTATCGCAACAACCACCTTGATCATAGGGAGGGCCTTTTTCTCAGCGTGAAGCAGAACCATGCCGTTGGGCAGGATTTTTCTCTCAGCTAAGGCGCCATGGCATTCAACGGACCCGAAGGAACTAAGGATGACAAAGAGCGATAACAGAAGAATCCGGTTGAATAGCCTCTGAGATCCTGACTCATGCATCTGCATTATCCTCATTTCCTGTTCATGAGCGGGACAAGTATGCCTGTTGTTCTCTTGTCCGCAACCAAATACTTGCCGGCTACGCGCCGAACATCTTCAGGAGATACCTTTCGTATCCCTTCCAGATATTTTTCTATCAGCCTCCACCCGCCTATCATCTCGAAGGAGCCGATAGTCCTTGCCTGCATATAGAAAGAATCCTGACCCATGATAAACGACGCTTCTATCTGGTTTTTTGCCTTCATCACTTCATATCCGGTTGGAGGTTCCCTTCGTATCTTTTCGACTTCATCGAGCAGGCCCGCTTCGACATCCTCTATCTTCCTGCCGTGGGCTGCGGTTGCCCCTGCATAAAAAAGAAAAGGGTCCCGGTACATTCCGTCGTATCCCGCCCAGGCGGAAACCGCAAGCTGTTTTTCATAGACGAGTGAATTATATATCCTGGAGCTCTTGCCTTCAGAGAGAATGCTGCCGAGGACTTCAAGGGCAGGACCGTCTTCGTGAGTTATCTGAGGCACTTTATAAACCGAGAGAATGTACGGCAGTTCAGCCTCTTTTTTTACATAAATCCTCTTTTCGCCGCTCTGGCCATCTTCTTCGTCAGAACTCATCCCTATTGCCGGACCCCGAGGTATACTTCCGAAGGCCTCTCTTATCTTTGACAGGATTTCGGATGGCTTGACGTCTCCGACAACGAGAATAATCGCATTGTTAGGAGCGTAGTAGGTCCTGTAATGCCTGATCAGGTCATCAGGGCTGATATCCCTCAGATCAGACATCCATCCGATAACCGGCCAGCGGTATGGATGGTTCTTGAAGGCCGTCGCAAGGACCTCTTCGTGAACAAGGTTCTGGGGATCGTCTTCATACCTCAGCCTTCTCTCTTCCATGACCACATTCCGCTCAGACAGAACAGCCTCCGGATTCAGGGCCAGGTTCTGCATCCTGTCTGCCTCAAGCTCTATAGGGAGGCTGATTCGGTCCGACGCGAGAAATTCAAAATACCCTGTGTATTCCTTGGTCGTGAAGGCATTATCCATGCCCCCCGCCCTCTGGATCGTACGGGAAAAGGTCTTTGGACCAAAACGGGATGTGCCCTTAAACATCATGTGTTCAAGCAGATGGCTCAGGCCGGTTTTGCCTGTTGATTCGTTTCTTGAACCGACCCTGTACCATACCTGAAAGGTTGCTGTCGGCGCCTTATGGTCTTCAACGATCAAGACCTTCAGCCCGTTGTCAAGGAGGTATTCTTCAGCCTGGAGTGCATATGACGCAAGAGGGGAAAAAAGTAATGCAAGGAAAAAAACCGCAAGCTTTTTCATAGTGTAAATTTTAATCCTTTTCAGGGGCAGTTTACAACCTCCCGAATAAACATTGCCGGTTGTCAACAAATAGAGTTGTCCGGCCTGTCGTATTCACGTAAAATAATCCCATTATGCAGATCGAAGATTTAAGGAAGATCGGAGAGGTCTTGATAAAGGGGCTTTCCGAGGGTCTCAACTCTCCGGAAAGGAAGACTGCAATAGGCATCGGCGCTGCAGGTGATAAGACATTTCCCATAGACAGAAAGGCCGAGGAGATAATCATTGCAGGGCTTGAGGCTCTGGATGAGCCGCTTACGATCATTTCTGAAGAGGCCGGTGTTCTGCATCTGAAAGGCGGCGGCAGGCGGGTTCTCATCGACCCGATAGACGGCAGCAAGAACGCCGTTTCCGGAATCCCTTTTTACTCTGCATCTCTGGCCGTGGCTGATGGAGACACCCTGGCGGACGTGAACCTTTCATATGTCTTAAACCTGGTAAGTGGAGATGAATTCTGGGCTGAAAAGGATAGAGGCTCATTCCTCAACGGCAACAGGATACATAGTCAGGAAGATGAAGAGTTTTTTATGATCGCCTTTGAGGCACAGGTCCCGGCCAGGGACTTGCCGGAGATCCTTCCCCTGCTTTCAGGGGGGAAGAAGGCCAGATGTTTTGGATCAACTGCGCTTGATCTTTCATATCTTGCCTCCGGCTCGATCAGCGTTTTTATCTGTCCGTCACCTTCCAGAAGCTTTGATTATGCAGGGGGCTGGCTTCTTGTCAGAGAAGCCGGAGGTGTCATGACCGCTGCTGACGGCCGGGAGATCGGCAATATTTTGCTTGGGCTTGAGAGGAGTGTCTCTCTCCTTGCATCAGGTAACGCCGGGCTGCATCAGAAGGCACTGGCCTTGCTTCGGAAGAAAAAAGACGTTGTATAGGGTCCTTATATTAAGGCTTGTCGCAGGTCTTGCCGCCGGGATATTTGCCTATAAAAAAGGCAGATCAATCTATATCTGGGCCCTTTCCGGTTTCATTTTCCCCCCCGCGGTCCTTATTCTTTTTTTTCTTCCCCCGAGGCTTGCAAAGGGAGTAACCAGTCAGTGCCCGTATTGCTCGCGTGTAAATTACAGGAAGGATACTGTCTGCAGGCATTGCAGGAGAGAATTGCCGATAGATCTGGTCAGGTGCCGGGAGTGCGGCAGTTTCGTCCCTGAGAAAGAATATTGCATGCAGTGCAATAAGAGGTTGAAGGATTAAAGACAGAAGCAGAATGCCGGAATCAGGGGGACAATTTCCCGGGGCGGTCCGTTAGCGTATGTATGCCTCGGTAACGTATCTCCGCATCATCCGATGGCTGTTGAAGTAATAGGCGTTTTTCCCGATCGCATTCTGCATCATCCGTATCCATGTATGCCTGTCGTTGTAATAAAGAGGGATAATCGTATGTTCAAGCTTATTGTAAAGGTCCTCTGAATCCCTCATATCAGCATCTGCGCCAGGGGTGAGTTCCTGAGGAGCCGGACCTATGGCCCATCCGGTATACCCTTCTATATGTCCTTCTATCCACCATCCGTCAAGCACGCTGAAATTCATGACACCGTTATGCGTTGCCTTCATTCCGCTTGTCCCTGATGCCTCTAAGGGTCTTAGCGGCGTATTCAGCCAGATATCGACGCCTGCAACGATCTTTAAGGCGATATCCATATTATAGTTTTTCAGATAAACGATCTTTATCCTGTCCCTGAGTTTCTCTTTGTATTTGAAGATCTCCTGAATCAGTTTTTTCCCGTCATCGTCTTTCGGATGTGCCTTGCCCGCATACACGAGCTGTATCCTGCCGGTACCGATCCCTTCCAGTCTTTCGAGATCCCTGAACAGGAGATGAGCCCTTTTATAGGCAGTCGCCCTTCTGGCAAACCCTATGGTCAGAATATCCGCTGACAACTCCACCCCTGTCATAGTCCTGATATAATCGAAGAGGTGTTTTTTTGCCTCAATATGGGCGTTCCACAGTCGTTCATCAGGTATGCGACCCACCCTTACAAAGAGCTCAGGTTCATTTGCCCAGCCAGGGAGATATTCGTCGAAGACCTTTTTGAAGCTGTCGCATGTCCAGGTAAATGAATGTACGCCGTTAGTGATAGCATGGATCTCATATCCCGGGAACATGCTCTGCGATACCTGGCCGTGTTTTTTTGCCACTCCGTTTATATAGCGGCTCAGATTAAGCGCCAGCATGGTCATATTCAGGTATTCCCTGCCTGCCAGTTCCCTGAGAATGTTGATCGGGATGATCTCCCCCATGACCCTGGAGACAAGGTCATACGGGAATTTATCGTGTCCGGCCTCAACAGGGGTATGGGTCGTAAATACGCAGAGATTTCTCACGCTGGTCGTGTCCCAGACAAGTTTTTCATCCCATACGTCCTCGATCGGCTTTTTGAACCGCAGTAGCAGCTCGAGTGTAAGAAGGCTGGCGTGTCCTTCATTCATATGGTATTTCTTGATATCAAAGCCCATTTCATAAAGCATTCTTACCCCGCCAAGGCCGAGCA
>JACRHE010000015.1 GCA_016217695.1 Nitrospirota bacterium
AGCATGCCGAGCTTCACCTCCTCCTTTCGATGATAACTCCGCTTGGATGGCTTGAGAGGGTGCCGACATACAAGGAAAAACAGCAGGAGTTAAAAGAGAGAGACCTTTCGACCTACGGCTTTCTTGGATACCCGCTTCTTCAGACTGCAGACATTATTATCTACAGGGCTAAATATGTCCCTGTCGGCGTCGACCAGGTCCCTCACCTCGAGATCTCGCGGGAGATAGCCAGGAGGTTCAATAACTTTTATAAAGAGGTCTTCCCTGAGCCTGAGGCCCTTCTTACACAGTTTCCAAAGGTGCCGGGTGTGGATGGAAGGAAGATGTCAAAGAGCTACGGCAATGCCATATATTTATCTGATTCGCCAAAGGAAGTGGAGCAAAAGATCAGGACGATGACAACAGACCCGGCACGGGTTAAACGCACGGATATCGGAGATCCTGAGCTTTCACCTGTATTTCAGCTGCATAAGATCTTCTCGACAAAAGAGGAGCAGGCTGAGGTTGCTGAAGGATGCCGGACAGCAGGGATAGGCTGCATAGACTGCAAGAAGATCTTGATAAAAAACGTGTTCAAGGTTCTGGAGCCTATCTGGCTAAAAAGAGAAGAGCTTATCAGTAATCCTGAACAGCTGGAAGAGATTGCCCAGAAGGGGACAGAAAAGGCGAGAAAGGCGGCCCAGGAGACGATGAAACTTGTCCGCGAGGCGATGGGGCTGTATTAAGAAGAGTTTTTCATACGTTTAACGGCGGAGGCCTCATCGATGATCCTGAAAAACGCCTCGACGACCTGGCAGGGGCTAATAAGATTGTGGAGGTGAGCGTGTGAGCAAGGAAGCAATAGTTGACACCGTGCTGAGCTTTTATCCGGATGTTGAAGCAATATACCTCTTCGGCACATATCTAACACAGGATGAACACAAGGGGAGCGATGTTGATATTGCCGTTCTTTTTTCGCCCAGCAAGGCCAAGACTCTTCGAAATCTGGCTTTGACCGAATGCAGCCGTTTACTTGAGGATGTCTTGAAAAGAACCGTGGACCTCATCAATATCAGGCTTGTAAATACAGTTTTTCAGGCCGAAATTATCCGGGAGGGAAGGCTAATCTATTCGCAAAATGAATATGTTGTAGATGAATTTGAAATGAATGTCACGTCTGCTTACCAGAAACTGCAGGAAGAGAGGGCAGACATTCTGAAAGATATCATGGAAACAGGGAGAATATTGCGATGATAATGGATGTGCTATTGAATAAAAAAGAAAGTATAGAACGCTGCATAAGGCAAATTCGCCTCTATTATTCAATGCCTTCGGATGTCCCTTTTGAAAAAGATTACTTAAAGCAGGACGCCATAGCCATCAATCTTCAGCGGGCAGCGGAGCAGGCGATTGATCTGGCTAATCACGTTATCAGAAAAAGAAAACTTGGGTTGCCGAAAGAAAGCAAGGAAAGTTTTGAAATTCTTGGCGCTGCTAAAATCATATCGGATGAGCTTGCTAATAAATTAATAGGCATGGTCGGATTTCGTAATATTATGGTACATGAGTATCAGGCATTGGATATAGGGATCATGGTAGATGTTATTGAACATCATCTTGATGATCTCATTTTCTTTACAAATAAGATTATGGAATTTGTCCGTGGCAATCCATCCTGATTTTCTTCAATTTCCTTATGACATTCAGTGCCTAATCGATGATTTTAAAGAATGCCTCAACTACCTGAGGATCGAAACGCTTCCCGGAATTTTCCCTTATATAGGCAATAATCTTTTCCCTTGGCCACGCCTTGCGGTAGGGACGTTCGGAACTCAGCGCGTCCCATTGGTCGACAACAGCAAAGAGCCGCGCAGGCCTGGGGATTTCGTCACCTTTTAGCCCCTGGGGATACCCGCGTCCGTCCCACCTTTCGTGATGACAATATGATATGACAGACGCCGGCTGAAGAAATGATATCGGCGCCAGCATCTCCCTGGCATATACAGTATGTTTTTCCATTGTTTTCTTTTCTTCGTCGTCCAGCGGACCCGGCTTCGACAAGATATGATCCGGGATCGCCATCTTTCCTATGTCATGAATCAGGGCGCCCCGCTGGATCTGTTCGATCTCAGCAGCGCTGCATGCCATCTCCCGCGCCAATCGCATACTCAGATCAACCACCCTCCGGCTGTGTCCTTCTGTTTCACTGTCGCGGAATTCGAGGGCCTTGGCCAAACCCGCAAGGGTTAGATCATACGTATCCAGCAATTCTGCCTCGGCCTGTCTGATATGCGCGACATTTCTTTCTGTATTGCGCAGTATTACCCAGACCAGGGCACTTGACGCTATCAGCAGGACTGTCAAAGAGAGGCAGTAGCCGGCGTCAGTAACGCTAGGCGCAGGAAAGAAGTACCCCCTTTTTTCAAGATACGCCATTAAAGCCAGTGATCCTATGGAAGCGAGACTCAGGAGGGGGATAGAACGCCTACCGAAGAATAAGCTCCCGACGATAATGATTATGGGGAACGCCAGCATTCCGGAGTCCTGCAATCCTCCGCTTGCATAAAGATTGTACTCAGCAGCGAAGAACAGATTAAATACCGTCAGTGAAGCAGACTTGACATAGTGTCCTCTGGAATTCAACCACAGCGCTGGAAGGCAGAGGACAGACATTACAAGGAGGGCAATTGCGATGCTCCAGGCGCTGATATAAACGTTTACAAGAAAAAGGGCAATGCCTGCAATCAGGTTGACCAGAAGTATGATTTCAAGGGTTTTTTTACGCTGCGAAAGCTCATACGAAGAAAGGTCATTTTGTCTGAACCTCTTCTTTATGAAAGGAGACACTCGATTTCGAACGAGTTGCCCTATATGAGAGTTTCTATAATTCACAGCAGCTGATTCACCCTCCTGCGGCCGATCCGTGGAGGTCTGAGGCCTCACCCAAACTGCAGAACAATAAAACGACTGCTGCAAGGACTGCGAATCTCATTATCTCTGTCTTCATCCGATCCCCCATCAAGACTTCTCGATGTCAATTAAACCGGGATAACTACGGTGTGTTCCGATC
>JACRHE010000002.1 GCA_016217695.1 Nitrospirota bacterium
AAGGTGCTTGATGTTGAGGCTGACCTGGAATATGTCTTTACCCTTGTAGGGACTGAGGAGGCTGATGTAAAGAGCGGGAAGATATCTCTCAGCTCTCCTGTCGGGAAGGCGCTCATAGGCAAGGAAGTAGGCGATACGGCTATCATTAAGGCGCCGGCAAGGACGATCGAGTACGAAATTGTAGAGATAAGTTTTGAGTAGGTATTTCAGGGCGCGCATTAAATCCAACCTTCCGTTAAACCGGAACCACAGGCTTCTGTCCCTCGTCAATATGGAGAGGATGAAAGACCCTCTCCCCGGTCAGTTCTACATGCTGGAGGTCAGCAAAGGGAATGATCCTCTTTTAAAGAGGGCCTTCAGTCTTTTCAGGCGTACTTCGGAGGGTTTCGATATACTCTACCGGATACAGGGGAAGGGCACCGCGCTACTGAGCGAGATGAAGGAAAAGACTGAGTTGGATGTCCTCGGTCCCCTCGGGAGTTCCTATCCTGCTCCCGTGGCAGGAGAGACGCCCGTCATTGTCGCAGGCGGCATCGGCATTGCATCTGTCTATTCTCTGATTGAGCAAGTCAGGGGTTCGGCTTATCTGCTTTATGGCGCTCGGGAAAAAGATGATCTTTTTATGCTGGATGAACTGAAGGCAATGGCAAGGGAGTTTTTTATCAGCACTGATGACGGCTCTCATAGCGTCAGGGGTTCTGTAATTGATATGTTGAAGGGCTTTCTTTCGGAGAGAACGTCCTCAGAACAGAATATTGTCATATATGCCTGCGGTCCGAGGCCTGTCCTGAAGGAGGTGGCCTCTATGGCTGACGCTAAAGGCATCAGGGCGCATGTATCTTTGGAAGAGCATATGGCCTGCGGGATAGGCGCATGCCTTGGGTGCGTTGTGAAAGTGAAAGGACAGGAGCAGGCAGGTGAGGGGTCATCCTTGTACAAGAGGGTCTGCAAGGAAGGACCGGTATTTGATGCAGGGGAAATCGAGTGGTGATGAGGAAGGGGCATAGCATTTTCGCTCATTCTCGTCCCGATCAGATCGGGACTCCGAGGCTTTTTCCGCCTCGCCTTCGGCGAGCAATACCGTTAAGAGAATCCTCTCAAATGCTATGCCCCTTCTGTTATAAGGGAGATATATGAATCTTGAAGTCAAGATAGGCAAGCTCATTCTCAAGAACCCTGTAATGACCGCATCAGGGACCTTCGGGTATGGCCAGGAGTATGCGGAGTTCATAGATCTCAACAGGCTTGGAGCGGTTGTGGTTAAAGGCCTTTCTCTGCTGCCAAAAGTTGGTAATCCTCCGCCGCGCATTATTGAGACCCCGGCCGGAATGCTCAACGCGATCGGACTGCAGAATATCGGGATCGAGAAATTCATCAGTGAAAAGGTCCCTTTTCTCCTGGGATTTGATACCTCCGTTATCGTGAATTTTTTCGGGGACTCCGTAGAGGAATATGTCAAAGCAGCAGGGAGGCTGAGTTCTGTGGACGGCATACACGGACTGGAAATGAACATATCATGTCCGAATAAACAGGCAGGCTGGTGCATCTTCGGCACAGACCCCAAAGTGACCTCCCAGGTCGTGGGAGCTGTGAGGAGGGAGACAGACCTTCCCCTGATCGTTAAGTTATCACCCAATGTGACCGACATATCTCTTATGGCAAGGGTCGCTGAAGAGGCCGGGGCTGATGCCTTATCTCTCATAAACACTCTCACAGGAATGGTCATTGACATTAAAAAAAGAAGGCCTGTGCTTGGCAATCTCACCGGTGGTTTATCAGGGCCTGCTATAAGGCCTGTTGCTGTCAGGATGGTATACGAGGTCTACAAGGCCGTGAAGATACCGATCATCGGCATGGGAGGCATCATGAGCGCAGGTGATGCCCTCGAATTCATGATTGCCGGGGCAACTGCTGTTGCCGTCGGCACAGCTAATTTCATAAAGCCGTCATCGACTGTCGAAATCCTTGATGGCATAGTCTCGTATATGGAAGCCGAGAAACTGGAGGAGATCAGTTCCCTGACAGGGGCTGCGCATGCAGGATAGGCCTCTGATAACCCTTACAACAGATTTCGGCTATGAAGACGCCTTTGTAGGAGTCATGAAAGGCGTTATCCTAAAGATTAATCCGCGGGCCGCAATAGTTGATCTCACCCACGGCATCAGACCGTATAGCATCGTGGATGCCGCATATGCGATCGGAACAAGCTATTCCTATTTCCCTGAAAAGACGATCCATGTTGTTGTTGCAGATCCGGGCGTCGGTTCATCAAGGAGAGCCCTGATAGCGGAGGCGGCGAATCAATTCTTTGTCGGGCCCGACAATGGAGTCCTATCCTATATCTTCAGAAATAATCCCGGTGAGGTCCGTGTTTTTGACGTGACGGCAGAGCGATATTTTTTGTCGGCCAAAAGTCCTACTTTTCAGGCAAGGGATCTGTTCTGTCCTGTTGCTGCCTGGCTTTCAAGGGGTATCAGCCCTGCTGAGTTTGGTGCGCCCATCAAGGATTACTTCACTCCTGAGCTTCCGGCTGCGGAGATTACGTCAGCCGGAAGCCTTAAGGGAGAGATTATCCATATAGACCGTTTCGGCAATGCCATATCCAGCATCAGGGGATCAGACATGGCGTGGCTGCGAGAAAAAAGGCCTGAAGAAGGCCTGAGGGTTCTACTGAAAGGCAGGGAGATTCCGGTGAAGGTATTTTATGCCCAGTGCAATGACAGCAGTCTTTCAGCACTGTTGAACAGCTCCGGATATCTTGAGTTCTTCATCTACCGCGGCGATGCCTCTGCAGAACATCATATCTCAATAGGCGATCCAGTCGAAGTTGCTATTATTGCCTGAACAGCGGTAAAGAGACACTTTAGGGACGTTGTTTCTAATTATGTAATTCACTTGACAGGCAAGCGGCATTTCGATAAGATTGACCATGCCACGACAAGCCCGCTTGGACATTCCGGGAGCCCTGCATCACATCATGGTGCGGGGCATCAACAAGGCTGACATCTTCGATGACGATCAGGACAGGGTTCTTTTTTTGGAGCGCCTGGGCAACAATGTCACTGAGG
>JACRHE010000161.1 GCA_016217695.1 Nitrospirota bacterium
CTGGCGATCCTTATCACCAGATTATCGTCAATGTCCGGATAGTATACTACATCAAATCCCATAATCCTCAGCCATTTTGCGAGCCTTCCGAGCATCGCATCAGCAATGAATTTCATGCCCTGCTTCTTTGAAACAATGATTGTTCAGACCTTGGTTTATAATAGCATAAGAGATAAAAGAGGAACTTGTGCAAAATGGGCACGGCTCAAGGCACTTAGCCCAAGAAGAAAAGCCCCCTGCCTCTTTCGACACAGGGGGCTTCATAGAAAGAAAGGCTGCTCTTTATTCTTCTACCGCAGGAGTGGAGAAGAGCGGCTGCAGCTCGCGCTTGACGAACGTGTTCCGGTATTTCGACATACCCGTACCTGCAGGGATGACCCTTCCCATGATAACGTTCTCCTTCAGCCCGCGCAGTTCATCGACCATGCCGTTTATAGCGGCCTCGGTCAATACCCTTGTCGTCTCCTGGAAAGATGCAGCAGACACAAAGCTGTCAGTTGTAAGAGACGCCTTGGTTATACCGAGCAGCAGCGGCTTGCCCTGCGCAGGTGTGCCGCCCTCTGCCTTTATCCTGACATTCTCTTCCTGGAAGATCATTCTGTCTATCTGATCCCCTATCAGGAAGTTCGTATCACCCGGCTCTTCTATTCTTACCTTCCTCATCATCTGACGGACGATCACCTCGATATGCTTGTCATTGATCGAAACGCCCTGGAGCCGGTAAACCTTCTGGACCTCATCAACAAGGTATCTCTGGAGCTCCTTTGGTCCAAGGATATCGAGAATGCTGTGCGGATTCACCGCACCATCCATAAGAGGCTCTCCTGCCTTTACCCAGTCTCCTTCATGGACACTCACATGCTTGCCTTTCGGGATATCATATTCCTTCGTGGTCTCGCCGCCCTTGACAACCACAACTCGCTTGCCTTTCTGGGCTGACCTGAACTCGACAATACCGTCGATCTCTGACACCAGAGCCTGCTCCTTCGGCTTCCTCGCCTCAAACAACTCGGCAACCCTGGGAAGACCTCCGGTGATGTCCTTTGTCTTTGTCGTTTCCCTCGGGATCTTAGCGAGAATATCTCCGGGGTATACGATAGACGTCTTGTCAACAAGGATATGTGCACCTGAGGGCAGCAGATAACGGGCAAGGTTGTTCGTACCCGGTATCTTCACCGTCGCTTTGCCATGCTCGTCCTTGATCGATATCCTGGGCCTCATGTTAGTGGAATATTCTATGATCACCTTATGGGAAAGTCCGGTCGTCTCGTCGACCTCCTCCTTCACTGTCACGCCCTCAACTATATCACCAAGCGCGATCTTTCCTCCCACTTCCGTAAGGATCGGAGTGGAATACGGATCCCACTCTACGAGCCTCTGGCCGACGCTGACCTTTTCTCCCTCTGCGACACGGAGTTTCGCGCCATAGACTACGGAGTACTTCTCCCTTTCCCTTCCCTTTGAATCCACGATAGCAATACTGCCGTTCCTGTTCATTACAACTAAAACACCATCGCGGTCCTTAACCGTATTGATATTGAGGAACTTGATAATACCAGGGTTTTTTGCCTCGAGTACTGTCTGCTCGACAACCTTTGAGGCCGTACCGCCGATATGGAAGGTTCTCATTGTAAGCTGAGTACCGGGCTCCCCGATCGACTGCGCGGCTATGATCCCGACAGATTCTCCAACTTCGATATTATCACCCCTGGTGAGGTCCATGCCATAGCACTTCGCACATACACCGAATTTGGACTGGCATGTCAGAACAGACCGTATCTTGACCCTGTCGATACCTGCATCAATAATCCTGTTCTTGTATTCCTCATCTACCTGATGGTTCCTCTTGATGACCATTTCCTTTGTCATCGGGTCCTTGATGTCTTCCACCACGACCCTCCCGAGGATCCTCTCTTCGAGGGGCTGGATGATCTCGCCGCCCTCAACAAGAGAGGTGACGGTAATGCCGTCTGTAGTACCGCAGTCATCCTCCATAATAAGGACGTCCTGGGCAACGTCCACAAGCCTCCTCGTGAGATATCCCGAGTTAGCTGTCTTGAGTGCGGTATCTGCAAGACCCTTTCGTGCACCGTGGGTCGATATAAAGTACTGCAGGGGGGTAAGCCCCTCTCTGAAGTTAGCTGTAATCGGGGTCTCGATGATCTCACCTGAAGGCTTGGCCATGAGACCTCTCATGCCGGCAAGCTGCCTGATCTGGGCTGCGCTTCCCCTGGCTCCGGAATCAGCCATCATGAAGATGCTGTTAAAAGACCTCTTTTCCTGGAGTTCCTCTTCTGATGCGATCCTGTCATCCTCTGCCCCGAGCTCCTTCATCATCTCATCGGCTATACGCTCTGTAACGTTGGCCCATATGTCGATGACCTTGTTATAACGCTCGCCCTGGGTAATAAGACCGTCCGCGTACTGTTTCTGGACCTCCATGACCTCCTGCTCCGCATGGTGTATCATTTCAGCCTTCTTTGAAGGTATATGCATATCGGCCATGCAGATCGAGATGCCCGAGTTTGTCGCAAAGCGGAAACCCAGTTTCTCAAGGTTGTCGAGAAAGACAACCGTCGCCCGCTTCCCGGCTATTTTATAAGAATACTCAATGAGTTTTGAGAGCTCCTTCTTTGTCATGTCCCTGTTGACCATGGGAAAGGATATCTGCTCAGGCACGATCTCGGAAAAAATGACTCTTCCGGTCGTGGTATTAACGAACTCACCGTCCATCCTGACCTTTATCTTCGCATGCTCGCTTAATTGTCCGGCATCATAGGCTATCCGGACGTCCTCGGGGCTTTCAAACCTGCCCTGTAAATCTGCGGCCATTCTTTCTTTAGGAGCTTTAATCTTTGCGATTTCCTCGTCGGAATATTTTCTTTCTCCTAATGCGCCTTTTCGTTCCTTCATAAGGTAATAAATACCCAATACCATGTCCTGGGTCGGAACAAGAATCGGCTTGCCGTTAGCAGGGGAGAGGACGTTATTGATGGACATCATCAATACGCGCGCCTCTATCTGAGCCTCTATCGAAAGAGGAACATGAACAGCCATCTGGTCTCCGTCAAAGTCCGCATTGAACGCCGTACAGACGAGGGGATGAAGCTTTATTGCCTTGCCCTCAACCAAGACGGGATCAAAGGCCTGGATGCCGAGTCTGTGAAGGGTAGGGGCCCTGTTAAGTAGTACAGGGGTTTCCCTGATAACCTCTTCAAGAGCATCCCAGACCTCGGATGACTCCTTCTCCACAAGCTTCTTGGCAGCCTTTATGGTCGTAGCGTATCCCTTTTCCTCAAGCTTGCTGAATATGAACGGTTTGAAAAGTTCAAGGGCCATGCGTTTTGGCAGGCCGCACTGATGGAGCCTAAGTTCAGGTCCGACAACGATAACCGATCTTCCGGAGTAATCCACCCTCTTTCCGAGCAGGTTCTGCCTGAAGCGTCCCTGTTTTCCCTTTATCATATCGCTGAGGGACTTAAGCGGCCTCTTTGTGGCGGTCTTAAGGACCTTGGACCTCCTTCCGTTATCAAACAGCGCGTCAACAGCCTCCTGCAGCATCCTCTTCTCATTTTTTATGATAACGCTCGGGGCCTTCAGCTCCACAAGCCTCTTAAGCCTGTTGTTCCTGTTGATGACCCTCCTGTAAAGGTCATTCAGGTCAGAGGTCGCAAAACGGCCTCCTTCAAGCGGCACCAGCGGCCTGAGGTCAGGAGGAAGAACCGGGATGACATCCATGATCATCCATTCCGGTTTGTTATTCGACTTTCTGAAGGCCTCGACAACCTTCAGCCTTTTTGTCAGTTTCTTCTTTACTCCAAGAGAGACCGCCTCTTTTATCTTCATTTTCAGCTCTGTTCCGAGAACCTCCAGGTCAACAGTTCTGAGGAGTTCCCGGATCGCCTCTGCACCCATCCCGACCTTGAATCTCGTACCGTATTCAGCCGTCTTCTTCTTGTATTCCTCGTCGCCCAAGAGTTCCTTCACCTTCATGGGCGTATCCCCGGGATCGACAACTATATAACTCTCGAAATAAAGTACCTTTTCAAGATTCCTCATGGTCATGTCAAGGAGGGTACCGATGCGGCTGGGCACTCCCTTAAGAAACCAGATATGCGCTACCGGCGTTGCGAGCTCGATATGCCCGAGCCTTTCACGACGCACCTTTGACTGGATGACCTCGACTCCGCACTTGTCGCATACAATGCCCCTGTGCTTCATCCTCTTATATTTGCCGCATATGCATTCCCAGTCTTTTATCGGTCCGAATATCTTCGCGCAGAAAAGTCCGTCTCTTTCAGGTTTAAAAGTACGGTAATTAATAGTCTCAGGTTTCTTCACCTCGCCGTATGACCATTCCCTTATCCTCTCGGGAGAAGCGAGTTTTATCCTTATCGCTTCGAAATCTGTGGGATTTTTCGGTTTTTGAAAAATGGCGTAAATGTCTTCTGCCACTCTATTCCCCCTTTTTCTTTTTCTCCAGAAGCTCGACATCAAGTCCGAGACTCTGGAGTTCTTTTATTAATACGTGGAAAGACTCAGGCACGCCCGGTTCCAAGGTGGCGTCTCCCTTTACTATCGCCTCATACATCCTGGCCCTTCCCGTAACATCATCGCTTTTGACAGTCAGGAATTCCTGAAGGGTGTAAGCAGCGCCGTATCCCTCAAGTGCCCAGACTTCCATCTCACCGAGTCTCTGGCCGCCGAATTGAGCCTTGCCGCCCAGCGGTTGCTGAGTGACCAGCGAATATGGACCGATGGAACGGGCATGAATCTTATCATCAACAAGGTGATGAAGTTTCATGACATACGTATACCCCACGGTAACCGACCTTTTAAACTGCTCTCCTGTCTTGCCGTCGAAGAGGGTTGTCTGTCCGGTAGTCGGCATGCCGGATTTCTTCAGCATATCCTTTATCTCCGCCTCCTTGGCGCCCTCGAAGACAGGGGTTGCCACATAGAGACCCAGTTTCTTGGCAGCAAGCCCGAGATGGGTCTCAAGTATCTGGCCGACGTTCATACGGGACGGAACGCCCAGAGGATTCAGGACAACATCCACGGGTGTACCGTCCGGAAGATACGGCATATCTTCCTCAGGCATAACCATGGCGACGACGCCCTTGTTCCCGTGACGCCCTGCCATCTTGTCTCCTATCTGGACCTTGCGCTTCATCGCTATGTATACCTTGATGA
>JACRHE010000159.1 GCA_016217695.1 Nitrospirota bacterium
AAACAACCCCAACGGAAAGGAGGTATGCCTATTGAAAAACTAAACTATGGACATGATTGCCGGATGAGTTCTAAAATCAATCACTGAAAAAAGTGGGGAATAAACCTGGTCCTGACTGGGGAATAAAGCTGGACCTCGACAGTCCGGGAATGCTGGTAGCAGGTTACAAAATGCCTGGATGACAAAGACACTCAATGACCTAACAACGTCAGGCGAATAATTAACTTGCCTTTTACTACCTTTAATACTATCATTAAACATAGTATAGGGGGTGACTCAAATGGTTAAAATACCGAACATTATACCTATCACGGACCTTCGGCAAGACGCAACTGCAATCGTCAAGCGAGTAACCAAGTCGAGGGAACCGTTCATTATTACTCAGCGAGGTCGAGCCTCAGTTGTAATGGTCAGCGTAGAGGACTACGAGCATTCTCGTCATGAACTCGAACTATTACGTCTCCTTGCCCGTGGGGAAAAAGAAATCGAAAAGGGTAAAGGCTACGCCCTTGACACAGTTTTTGCAGAGGCCGATGAATTATTAAAAGAACTGCAGAAATGAAGGTCCAACTCACCCCTTCGGCGCGCGTTCAGTTTCTTTCTGCTATCACATACATTTACCGTGACAGTCCATCTGCCGCCATTGCATTTCGACATAAAGCTGAAAAAACCTTATCGAGGCTTCGGAAATTTCCCCGCTCAGGAAGAATCTTGCCGGAATTTCCCGACCTTCCCTTTCGAGAAGTGCTTGTACCACCTTATCGGTTCTTTTATCGTATAAAAGAGAACATAGTCTGGCTCGTGTCCGTATGGCACAGTGCTCAGCTCCCGAAAGATCCAAATGACACGGAGAGCGTCTAACCAGTCATTCAACCCGCCAAGCCGCTAAACTTATCGTTGGCACGTATGGAGGAACTATGAAAATAGCCGAAGCCACCAAAGACGATATTCAAGAGCTATGCGCTCTCTTGGGTTTGTTGTTTGCACAGGAAGCCGAGTTCCGGCCGGATCAATCCCTGCAATCAACTGGTTTGCAGCAAATCATCAGGTTACTTTTGAGTGGTGATCCGACCAGTTCTTAGTGGAAGCATATGGTACACCGGGTCTTGCATGCCTTGACAGAGAGGGGCTTTCCTTTTGACATGTTTTCAGGCTAAATGCTAAAATTCACTCTCGTTTTCGCAGGAAAAATTAAGGTAAGGGCAGAAGGGCCAAGAGTATAAGGATATGGATCTCAAGAAAATTGAAAAAGGTGTGAGGCTGATTATCGAGGGGATAGGAGAGGACCCGAACAGGCCGGGAATGAGGGGAACTCCCGCCCGGGTGGCCAAGATGTACCAGGAGATCTTTTCAGGCCTTGAAACCCCGACCGAAGAGATATTGAAGCATATCGAGGGCGAAAGCCATGATGAACTTGTCCTTCTGAAGGATATCCCCTTTCATTCGGTCTGCGAGCACCACCTTCTTCCCTTCATAGGTAAGGCCCATGTCGCTTATATCCCGGGGGCAGGTAAGATCGCCGGAATAGGGGAGCTTGCCAAGGCCCTGGAGATATTTGCGAAAAGGCCCCAGGTCCAGGAACGGCTCACGGCTCAGCTTGTCGACATGATCATGGAGAAACTGAAGCCCAAGGGCGCGATGGTTATAATCGATGCCGAGCATCTATGTCTGTCGATGAGGGGCATGAAGAAACCGGGAGCCAGGACAGTGACATCGGCGGTGCGGGGCATTTTCAGGACCAAGGTATCCACACGACAGGAGTTGCTGGAACTCATAAAATAATCCCAAAAAAAGCAAAGAGGAGGAAGTGATGGCTGCAAGAATAATAAGCGGTACTGAGATCGCCGCACAGATAAGGGAAGAGCTCAAAAAGGAAGTTACTGAGATGAAGGAAAAAAACGGGGTTGTGCCCGGGCTGGTTACGATACTGGTAGGGAAAAACCCCGCATCTGTCAGCTATGTAACAGGCAAGCATAAGGCCGCAGACGAGATCGGCTTTTATTCAATCCAGGACGATCAGCCTGAGGATCTCGCCGAAGCCGACCTGCTGAAACTAATCGACAAGTACAATAAAGATCAGAAGATACACGGAATACTTGTGCAGCTTCCGCTTCCAAAGCATATTGATGAAAAGAAGGTCCTCAACGCCATCGATCCTGACAAGGATGTGGACGGGTTCCATCCTGTCAACGTCGGCCGTCTGATGATAGGCGGTGACGAGGCAAAGTTCCTTCCCTGCACCCCTGCCGGGATCCAGGAGTTGATAGTCCGCTCCGGTTTTGAGACCTCCGGGGCTGAAGTGGTTGTGGTAGGCCGCTCGAACATTGTCGGCAAGCCGATTGCTAACATAATGCTCCAGAAAGGCAAGGGTGCAAACTCAACAGTCACTGTCGTGCATACCGGTACAAAAAATCTTGAGGCCCACTGCAAGCGTGCTGACATCCTCATCGTGGCTGCAGGCGTGCCGGGTCTTGTGAAGCCTGAGTGGATAAAGCCGGGCGCATGCGTAATTGACGTAGGTGTTAACCGCGTCGGAGAGAAGAAGAGCGAGAAGACCGGCAAGATGATCCCGATCCTCAAGGGAGACGTTGACTTCGATGCTGCCAAGGAAATAGCGGGCGCTATCACCCCTGTGCCGGGCGGAGTCGGGCCGATGACTATCACCATGCTTATGAAGAATACTGTATCCTCTGCCAAGATGCACGCGGGGATCAAATAGCAGAGTAAAACGCTCAGGATAACCGCCCTATTGGGGTTGGAGCGTCGCTGCCGGGATCGCATAAACCATCAGGCAATTCAGCGTAGTTTATCGCGTGAAAGTTGATGTTATCTCGCTTTAATCGCTATCATAATTATATCCGGGACAGGATGTTCAGCAGGAGGAATAATGACACCAGGTCAGACTAAAGAGACAGGAACTTACAGGCCATACGGCGCTGATATCAAGGAAACACGGCCTTATTCGCCCTGCAGGGCTGCCTGCCCTGCGCATACGGACGTACAGGCCTATGTAGGCCTGATCGCCCAGGGGAGGTACACCGAGGCCTTTGAGGTTATCACGTCGGTGAATCCTATAGCGTCGGTATGCTCCATGATCTGCCATCATCCGTGCGAGCAGTCCTGCAGGCGATGCTCGGTCGATGAACCTTTGGCTGTCCGGCACCTGAAACGGTTTGCCCTGGAGAAATCTGCGGACTATCGCCGCAATAAACGCAGGCTTGTCGGAAAGACAAAGAATAAAAGCATAGGGATCATCGGCTCCGGCCCCTCCGGGCTAAGCGCTGCGAGAGATCTCTCAGACCTTGGCTACGGAGTCACTATTTACGAACGTCATCCTGTTCTGGGAGGCATGCTCGCCTCGGCAATTCCTCCATATCGTTTGCCGAGAGAGGTATTGAAGGAAGATATTGATGATGTCATCAGCAAGGGTGTAGAGGTCAGGACGAACTGCGAGATCGGCAGGGACGTGAAACTCGAAGAGCTCACGAAGAAGCATGACGCCGTACTCATAGCGATCGGCCTTTCCCAGAGCCGTTCTCTGAATATCCCGGGAGTTGAAGGTCCTGGCGTGCTGCTCGCGATCCCCTTTCTCGAAGATGTTGCATTTGACCGGAGGCCCGATCTCGGTAACAAGGTCCTCGTAATCGGAGGAGGAAACGTTGCCATGGATGTGGCCCGCTCTGCCCGCAGGCTCGGAGTCAGGGACGTCTCGATGGTCTGTCTCGAAAGCGCGGAAGAGATGCCTGCCTGGAAATGGGAAGTCGACGAGGCGGTTGAAGAAGGCGTCAGGATAAACCACCGCTGGGGGCCGAAGGAGGTCAGACGGCAGGAGGGAAAGGTGCAGGGGCTTGAGGTCGTGAAGGTCAGATCTGTTTTTGATGCCAACGGCCGGTTTAATCCTTCCTTTGACAATGACCAGACTACTCTTATCGAGGCCGACACCATTATCATTACCATCGGTCAGATGTCTAACCTGTCGTTTCTGAAAGACAGTCCTGTGAAGATCGACGTGCGAGGCCGCCTTGAGTGGAACCCTGCAACTCAGACGAGCAGCTCGAAGAACGTGTTTGTAGCAGGCGAGGTGGTCACAGGCCCGGGATCGGCAATTGCTGCTGTTGCCAGCGGTCACCGTGCTGCCCTGGCGATCCATCTGCATTTACAGGGAGAGGCTGTCGAGGGGGCTCTTCCGCTTCAGGAAAAGGAAAAGATCAGCCAGATGCCTCCGGAGGTCCTCGAAATGATAAGCCGGGAGCCGCGTCTGAAGATTAAACATCTCGCTCCTGAGGTCCGCTGCGACACGATGACCCATTTCGAAATCGGCTATGACGAGGAAGAGGCTCTCAGGGAGGCGGGAAGGTGCCGTGGCTGCGGCGGCGGCGCAGTGGTGGACACGCAGAAATGCATGGCCTGCCTCACCTGTCAACGAATCTGCCCTTACGGCGCTCCGGTTGTCACGTCTGTGTCCGAGATACGTCCTGAATACTGCCAGGCCTGCGGGCTCTGCGCTCCGGAATGCCCGGGGCAGGCAATCAGCATGGTCAGCTATGACGTAAAGGAGATAAGTGAAACCCTGCCGTCTGTTGTCGGCAGAGTGGACCCGAAGCGGCAGGAGCCGGTTATTGTGGCATTTCTCTGCACGCATCACGTCGGAGTATTCGGATTCGACCTTCCTAAAAATGTTCGCAAGGTACCTGTGCACTGTACGAGCCGCATTGATATTCTAGACCTTCTGAAGGCCTTTGAGACCGGCGCTGACGGAGTTGCCGTGGTGCGCTGTAATGATGGGACCTGCAAATACCGTGGCATCGAAAAGGGCGTGAAGGCCCGTGTCAAGCGGGGTCAGGAGATGCTCGGCATGCTTGGGATGGAGCCAGGCCGCCTTGAGCTGCTTTCTGCAGAGGCCGGCAGGGGAGGCAATCCGTGGGCTGCTGTATGTGATGATTTTTCCGGGCGCGTAAAGCAGCTGGGACTGCGTGCTGTCAGGTAGAGCTTACATAAATGAATATGAACCAAAGGAGTAAAGAACTATGATCGTTGGATCACAAAAACCAATCGAAGAGATCTGGAGCATGGTAAAGGATTTCAAAAAGGTCCTGGTCTTCGGCTGCAACACCTGCGTAGCCATCTGCCATGCCGGCGGCGAGAAAGAGGCTGCAACGATCGCGTCCCTGATCCGGATGCGGGCAGGCCAGGAAGGCAAGGCCATGGAAGTTAACCACATGGGGGTTATGCGCCATTGCGAGCCGGAGTATTTCGACCCTGTAATAGAAGAGGTGAAGTCCTATGACCTGGTGCTCTCGACAGCCTGCGGAGTAGGAGTGAATTTCCTCTCTGACAGGACCGGGACCATACCGGTCTATCCGGGGATCAACACCTCATTTTACGGCGCTGTGGAGGCCCCCGGCTTTTTCAAAGAACTCTGCGCAGGCTGCGGAGACTGCATAGTGCACCTGACCGGAGGGCTCTGTCCGATAGCCCGCTGTTCCAAGACTTTGATGAACGGACCATGCGGAGGCACGAATCACGGCAAGTGCGAGGTCAGCAACGAGGTTGACTGTGTCTGGTATCTCATCGTTGAGCGCATGAAGAAGCTCGGCACTCTTGAGAAACTTTCGGAGGTGCTTCCGCCGCGCAACTGGTCAACCTCCCGCGATGGAGGCCCACGCAGGGTATCGGTCGAACATATCAGGGAGTACGAGGAGCAGGAGGCACAGAAGCCGGAGACTGCAGGAGGGAAAAAATAATGAAAAGCGGAAGCAATCTCGAACAAGTTATCTCAAGCGGCGTTCCTGCTGTTACTGCAGAACTCGGCCCTCCGATGAGTGCAGATCCTCATGAAGTCATCAAGAAGGCGCAGCAGCTTAAGGGATTCTGCGACGCTGCAAATATTACGGACTGCCAGACAGCGGTTGTTCGCATATCAAGCATAGCAGCAGCGGCAATCGCGTTTCAGCAGGGTCTTGAACCTGTCATGCAGATGACCTGCAGGGACAGAAACCGTATAGCCATGCAGGCAGATCTCCTCGGCGCTGCTGCACTCGGTCTGAAAAACTGCCTCTGCCTTGCCGGAGACCACCAGAAATTCAGCGCTGCAGGAAGGCTTAAAGGCCATCCCGGCGCCAAAAACGTTTACGATGTCGACACCTGCCAGCTCGTCGGGATTCTTAAGAAGATGCGTGACGAGGGAAAGCAGGAGGGAGGCGATCCGATTGAGGTAGCTCCCAAGTTCTTTATCGGCGCTTCCTGGACCCCTATGGCCGATCCAGTTGACTTCAGGCCGATAAACCTCATGAAGAAGGTGAATGCCGGGGCTGATTTTATTCAGACTCAGGGCATATACGATATTGAAGGCTTCCGCTCCCAGATGGCCAAGATCGTGAACATGGGGCTCCATGAGCGCACTGCCATCCTCGGCGGGATTATTGTGCCCAAAAGCGCCATGATGCTCAAGTATATGGATTCATCCGTTGCCGGTGTATCGGTGCCCAAGTCCCTGATCGACCGCATGAACAAGGCAAAGGCGGCTGCCGGAGAAGACAAGAAGAAGATGAGGGAGCTTCAGGAGCAGGAGGGCATCAAGATCACAATCGAGCTCATCCATCAGGTGCTTGAGACTCCCGGCATTAAAGGCGTGCATATCCAGGCTATCGAGTGGGAAAGCGCCATAGAAGGGATCGTTAAAGAGGCGGGGCTTTATCCGAGGCCGACTTTTCCCGGGGCGTAACTGCTGTACTACAGACAGTAAGAAGTGAAGAGAAGGGCAGGGCTCAAAACCCTGCCCTTAATGTCCACAAGTTCTAGCGCGAGGTAAAACTTCTGCAGGTCAGCTCAGCTAAAAGAGTTCCTACATTGCGTGGTTACTGGAAAATAGTTATTGCATTTGCCTTTATCCCTGCTCGTGCGATATGCTCAGGAGCCGTATTCGAAACGCTGACCGCATCGTCCATAAAATCTCTGCCTGCCTCCCCAAAGCAGTGTCTCACAAAGGAACTGCAGTACATGGCGTGACGATCATTTAATGGGTTCTCTTTCCACTCTTGCTGCGCGATGATTGCCCACCACGTACCGAGGAGCTCCTGGATAGGATAGAGCACCTGGGCATCCACGAGCTGCAAGGCCGTTCCCAGGACCAGCTTTTTTTGAGCATCGGTCAAACTCAGGTCGATGACAGCCGCAGTCTCGACGCTTTTTTTGGACCATTTGCCGATCCAGTTTTCCTGCGCTCCGTTTCTAAGCTGGGGCTGAAAGGCATTCACCTTTAAGTCGCTTTCAAAGAGATATGGGCTTTTTGTAAGCCCACTGTCATGCCCTCTCCTGTCGAGCCTGATATCGCCGAAGATGAAGCAGTGAGACCAGAGAGATGCCTTCTTGTCTGCTGTTATTGTTCTCTGCGCCTGCCGTATAGCAATCCCTATCGTGTCCCTGGTCCCGACAAGGCCGATTGCTCCGGGTTTGTAATTCTCAGTAAAAAACTGAAGCAATTCATCTCTGATATCAGGCATAGTCGTTTTTCCCCCTTGTTTTTTTGCGCCTGCGATTACAGTTAGAAAATGATGCTCAGCCTATTTTATTCATTCACAACGATTATTTCGTGGCCACTGCCTCAAAAGTCTTTTCGTAAGCGCCGGTTGTCGAAATCTTCTCCTGTTTGATCAGAGCACACAGTGTAAAAATATATAATGCACACATTGTACTGACGAAAAGATTTTTCGGCATGCCCACGAGCTTTATGAATTGTATGGGTTAGACGATCCTTACATTTTCCTATATATGTGTGAAGATATTTCCAAGAGTTTCGGTTTCGAGGACCTTAACCTTCGGGTTTCCCAGATCATCCGGCCACCTCACGAGCCTTATCTCACCTTTGGAAATCTCAATTGCGGTCACGTCACCGTCGCCGTATGAGCAGCAGCCTGTGTTGAAGTAACAGGGCTTCTCCATTGACAGGCCGCTTCCTTCGCCTTTTGCCTTGATGAATTCGAGTTGGGCCCGCTTTGCAGCCACTTCCTCTGCAAGATCGCTCACATCGCCTCCCTGAGCACGCAGATTCTCCAACTTTGTCTGACAATTCTTGAGGTCGCCCTCCAGCCTGCCTATGTGATTCACTGAGGCGAAGACCGGCAGGTGGGTATGACCAGCGATCAATATCACTCTTTCCCCGTTATTCGACTTACCCAATGCCCAGTTATACATTGCCTTGTCATGCTCGCTTTTCAGATCTGCTCCCTCAGCCGGGGTCGTTGACCGGACATTGAAGATGCGCTGAACATTACGCCATACATGACGAACAAAGAACTTAGATACCTTTCCCAATTTATCACTGTCGAAAGTGCCTTGATGGCCGTGAAGCAGGATTATTTTCTCTTTCTTATCAGCATTTAAAAGGACCATGCCTCTGAGCACGGGAGTTTTCTCTTTTGTGATATTAGGATTGAGGTGCTTGTCGATTGTCCCGGGAACCGACCAATGATCGTCGTGGTTGCCGTAAATGCGGTAATAGCGCTGCTGTTTAAGAAATTCAGCCTCAAGTGAAAGGGTGTCTCTGTATGCCTTTATGACAGGTCCGGGCCGGCATTCCCATAACTCCTCTGCGTCACCGAGGATAATCAGTGTATGGCCGGTTTCGAGATAATACCCGAGTGCAGCGTTATAGGCCTTTTCGCATTTTCTGAAGTCGTCTGCGCCGTCGCGTGCACCTCTGTGATGGTCTGAAAAAATGACTATTTTTGCCGTTGCAGGATCAAAGCTTGTCTCACGGCCTTTGATACTTTCATAAGCCCTGTCCAGTCCCTCATTGATCGCCTTCTGATAAGATCCGTTGACCTCAATCTCCCCATTGGACATGTAACCCCTCCTTTTGTTGCGTTAATCCCCCGGCAGGAGCGGCCCGGGGGGGCCGCTTCCAGAAAACTATGCCGAAACCTGACTCAGTACGCGCATTTTAAGCGCACCTTATAAAGCGTGTAGTCGTAGACAAGAGGCTCATAGGGTTGGTTCGGCTGCGCGCATTGACTGCTGACGACGTATGTCTCCCTGATGATGTCATAGAGCCAGACCGTCACGTCAAAGTCTGATGAGGTGACGGTCACGTCCATGCAGGAGTCATTGGTAAAGCTCCCGGTTTCGCCAAGCTCCCACTTAAAGCCGGTTATCTCAGGATTCCAGCACATTATGATATTGCCGCTGTCAATAGAGGTTATGGATGCAGAGCCGCAGACTGTGTAAGTATGGCTAAGACCTCCTGAGGGCTTCGGGCATTTGAGGGTTACCCCTTCTTCGTCAGGGGCGTAAAGGGGTTCAACGTACGTGCCTGAGTCGTTCGGATCGACGGCAACATTAATCGATCCCTTGACATACGGGCTCAGGGTCACATTAGTATTTGAAGCGCTGTAACTGAATGCGCCGTCGCCACCTGTCCATTTGATCTCAAGCGTGATCGTATTGTTTGTCCCTGTATTGCCTAAAGCTGTTTCATTGATGACCGCTATCAGCAGCTCAGGCTGAGAGGCAACAGCACCGGGGGTGAGCACTATCTGGTCAGTCACTTCGTCCCGGAAGACGAGGTTTCCGCCAGTGTCGCCTGGTATCTCGTATACCAGCATAGTCGCATCACCGGCAGTATCCGATATCGATATGGTCAGCTCCTTATCAGGATCGGTGAATGGGCCGGTGAATTTGATCCGGTAGAGCTTTGCCTGCAGGTCCTGATATCCCTTTGTGCTCGTCCATGGCTGACTGTCTTCCCTGATCTCTTTGGTCTCTGTCAGCATCGTGCCGTCAAGGAAATGGCCGGCTGGCATGCCATAGACCTGGCCGCCCAGATAACTCTTCACGTAATCTGTCCAGACGCTTCCTGCAACACCCATTGAGGATATCCCTGTGATAACCCGCTGCTCGACTGAGAGGGCTGAGTTCTCTATCGGAGAGTACAGGTCCAGTATCCTGGCGCTTCCGTATCTGTCGGCTGCGTACTTTACAAAGGGGGCGAGGCCGTATCCGTGCCTCTGGGCCGTGGTTTTGTCTGTGGATGCAGGATAAAGCTTCAGGGACTCGGCCTTGTTGCTGATAAAATTGATCGGGACGTAGGCGGAAGTCAGGAGGGTCTGCTCAGCCCAGGTCGTGACCGCCTCCTCGAACCACAAAGGAGAGCTGATCCCGGCTCCGACACCCAGACAGGTTCGGGGATCGTATTGCGTGGTGAACTTATGCATGAGCTCATGCCCTATGTTTTCTTTCAGATCGGTCGAGCATTCGCTGGCATCAAGTCCTGATACGCTCAGGGATTCAGAGCCGCATATATTGGAGTATTCCGCTGAGTTACCGGAAGGCGGTGTCAGGGCGTCGCCGATGACGTATACGGCAAGAGGGAAGGAGCCTCCCTTCATCCTGATGACGTCTGCATACTGTTTGCGTGCACTGTCGAGAAGGTCGCAAACATCTTCGGTTACGCATTTTCTCATCACAAAGCTGCTGTCCATGGTTATCGTGAAGTTGTCGTTTGAGCAGTTTATAGTCCTCTTGGAGCTGACAGCCTTGAGTTTTGACTTTGCCCATCTGAGAAGCCAGTTGGAGGCCTGAGACTCCCTGCCGGCATTCTGGGGCGCTGAAAGGCTGCTAAACGGCGGCAGGGTTGCGCGCAGATATCCTCCGCTTTCAGTCACAGGAAGAAATAGCATCTGCCCGGCCACCGGCCTCCAATACTCATCGAAGAACTCGTTGTCGACTTCCAAATAGCTGGTTCCCGAAAGCGCTCCCAGGGGCTTGAGCTGGAACGCGATCGGCAGGCCGAAGTCAGCAGGTATTCCGGTGATGGAATAGCTGCCGCTGATGGCCGAGGCGTCACCTGGTGTCAGCGCAGTCTCGTTTGCAACTGTTATCGGCACTGACGATGAAAAGCCTCCAGATGGTATCGTGACGGTAAGGTCGCCTGAGGAGATCACTCCTCCTGCAGTGCCCACAGTTGAGGAATTGTCTGAAAGGCCGAAGTTCACCAATTTGAAGTAAAAGCCTGTCGAGGCACGGGAGGTGTCAAAGGCAAGGACCAGCCAGAAATGAGAGCCGGAGATGTCGAGATCCGGAATATAGACAGTCAGGTTGTCCACGACAGATGCCCTGCCGCAGCTGAGACCGGGGTCTTGCATGAACCCTGCGTTTGTGACCATGAAAAGTATGTCTGAGGAGTCAGGCACATACCGGAAATCGGCAGAGAGAAAAAGATCGCCCGCTGCAGTAGAGTACTGAATGACCGGAACATGGACGACAAGATCGTTCGAGAGTGTAGCGGTGCATTCTGAAGCAGCGGCAAGACCCGGAAAAGCAGCGACAGCACAAAGGCAAAGGAACAGCACAAACGGGATCACAAAAAGGGAGACAGAGAATTGTTTCATTTAAGCACCTCATGAAAGGAATTGGTCTGATACCCTGCAAAGCGGCGCGGCATCAAAGGATTTTAATCATTTAGACGGCTAAAGTCAAAAGCAGCTACTGCTGATAGGCTGATTTGTCGCCGATATCACAGTGAAGCGGCATAAAGACCTTTCTCACAGTAAAAAAGACGAGCAGGGAGGCAACTATCGCAAGGCCGGTCACAATCCCTCTCTGTGTTGCAACCCCGACAGCGTAAAAGAAAAGATACATCGGCATTATTACTGCAAGGAGATATCCCTCAAACAGCTTGAAGCAGAAGGCCTCCTTTGCTGTGACAAAGCCGAGGCATAATGAAAGAGGCAGAAGAAGAAGGGCGCTGTAGGAAGGGGTCCTGAAAAAAGGCATGACAGGGTTTCCGTGGCCGATAAAAAATAAAATACCCAGGCAGACCACAGCTATGAAATAGATCTTCTTGAGAGTCCTGTAGAATTTCCCGACATAGAGATGGATAAAGAAGACGCTCAGTCCGACGCTGAAATAAAGCGTCAGCAGCAGTATATTCATGCCAAGACCTGAGATGAGAAAGGGATAATCCTGCAACCCCCCGCCATATCTGCCTTTCAGCGCCATAAAGGCTGATATGGCAAGGACAAGTGCGGAAAGCACGATCCCGGCCCTGTAAAGTACCACTGTAATCCGATCTTCCTTTGTGAGAGGCTGATACTGGCACATCTGACCCATGGGAAAGTATAGCATAAACCTTAATGCTGCATTCGGTAAGGAACTCGAGAGTGCAATTTATTGTTCCGGCTGGTTATAATCTGCATGTGAATAATTCAATACGAAATCAGGAGAAGATGATGCCTAAGATAACGATTCAGGATTTTCTGAAGAAGAAGACCGAGGGGAAAAAGATAACGATGCTGACTGCCTACGATTACCCGTTTGCCCAGATCGTGGACGAGGCAGGTATCGATGCGATATTGGTCGGGGATTCCCTGGGCATGGTAGTGCAGGGCCTCGAAAATACACTGCCTGTTACCATGGACGAGATGATCTATCATACGCGCATTGTTTCACGCGCTGTAAAAAACGCACTCGTTATCGGGGATATGCCGTTTATGTCGTATCAGGCCGGCATTAAAGACGCTGTCCGTAATGCGGGGAGATTCCTCAAGGAGGCCGGGGCTGCTGCTGTCAAGCTTGAGGGCGGCGCAGAGGTTGCGGAGCAGATAATGGCCATGACGAGGTCGGACATACCTGTGATGGCTCATATCGGGCTGACGCCCCAGTCCATACACAGGATGGGCGGCTACAAGGTCCAGGGCAAGACAGAAGAGGCTGCAAAGAGGCTGATCGAAGAGGCCCATATGGTGGAAGAGGCAGGCGCCTTTTCTCTTCTCCTTGAGGCGATCCCGAGGGGACTTGCGGAGATGATAACCTCCGAGCTCTCCATCCCGACGATCGGGATTGGAGCCGGGCCTTCGTGTGACGGTCAGGTCCTGGTGCTTCATGACGTCATCGGTATGTTCGAGAGGTTCGTACCGAAGTTTGTCAAGCGGTATGCAAATCTGAAGGAAGAGGCGCTAAGGGCGATAAGCGAATATAAGGACGACGTTGAAAAGGGTGCGTTTCCCTCTGAGGAGCAGAGTTTTAAATAAGGAAAAGGTACTTACTCGGAGGATTCGGGAACCCGCGCTTTTTCCTCTGCCCTTACCTTAAGAATGCGCCTGCCCTTCATGCTGATGATAGTGAATTTCTGGGTGCCGGCGTCAAAGCTGTCGCCGACAGAAGGGAGTCTCTGGAACTGGGACAGGAGATATCCTCCCAGGGTATCATATTCAGTGGACTCCGGCAGTTCGAAGTGATAATCCTCGTTCAGGTCCCTTATTGCCAGTGATGCGTCTATCAGCATCGTACCGTTTTTCAGGACCTGCACAGGGCTTTCCGTATCGTATTCATCACGAATCTCGCCGACGATCTCCTCAAGAAGGTCCTCGATCGTCACGATGCCCGCAACAGAGCCGTATTCATCCACGACAATCGCCATATGGAGCCGCTTTTTCTGCATCTCCCTCATGAGAACGCTGATCTTCATGCTTTCCGGCACGAACAGTGCAAAATGAAGGAGTCTGGATATGACGATCTCCCTTTTATAGGCCAGCTCATTAAAGACATCCTTGCTGTAAAGTATCCCTTTAATGTCCGTTTTGTCCCTGTCATAGACAGGGTAGCGGGAAAAATGCTCCTCTGATATTCTGCTGATGATGATCTCCGGTGACTCGTCCATATGAAAGGCTACCATCTCGGCCGTCGGCACCATGACACCTTTGACAGAGATGTCGGTAAAGCGGAAGACACTGTGGATAAGCTCGTGCTCTGTCGGTTCAAAGATACCTTTTTCTTTCCCTTCCTCAATCAGAAGCTTTATCTCTTCCTCGCTTACAAATGACCGGTCGGAAAAGGCCTTTGCCCCGAAAGGCCTCAGGACCAGATTGGTGCTTGCGGTCAAAAGGGTCACAAAGAACGAAGATATCTTCGATATAAAAGATATCGGAATGGCCACAAGAAGACCGACCTTCTCAGGGTTTCTGATAGCGATGGATTTTGGTACGAGTTCTCCGATGATAAGTGAGAGATATGAAATGACAAGGACTACGATGCCGATTGATATCGCTGCCGCGCTTTGCGAGATGAACCTGACAGGGATATCTGCGAGCAGGGGCTGCAAGGTCTTGACCGAGGCTGCGCCGCCAATGGCTGACGCCAGAGCGCCCATTACGGTAACGCCGATCTGGACAGTCGCCAGCAGTCTGTCCGGTTCGGACTGAAGCCTCAGTAATCTGTCAGCTCTGTGACTTCCTTTATCCGCGAGGTTCTTGATAAAGGATTTGCGGGACGTCACAATGGCTATTTCCGACGCTGCAAAGAAGCCGTTAAGAATCATGAAGATCAGAATGAAGATTATCTCAATTAGCATTATCTGTTTGTATTATTATACACGATTATCATGGGTCTGCCTATATTCCCAGATCTCCGATAGCAAACTGTATGACCGCTACGGCAGAAATAGCTGCTGTTTCGGCCCTCAGAATCCTTGTCCCGAGGGTCGTCGGAATAAAACCATTATCAGACGCCGTCGTCACTTCCTGTCTTGAAAAGCCACCTTCAGGGCCTGTAAAAATGGCAACGCTCTCTTTTCCCCTGAACCTCTCTGCAGCTTCGCAAAGGGCGGCGCCTCCTGACTCCCAGAAGATCATGCCAGGTCCCGGCTCTGCGGCAGCGCCGGTAAAAAGCTCTGGGAAAGCGCGCGGTTCATGGATAACAGGGATTCTGCTCCTGCCGGACTGGCGGGAGGCCTCCTTCGCAATTTTTTCCCACCTCAGGAGTTTTCTGGTCTCCCTGATCTGGCTCCTTTCAGTAATCACAGGAAAGATTTCCGTGACCCCGAGCTCGGTTGCCTTCTGGATTACAAGATCCATCTTTTCCCCCTTGAGCAGACCCTGAAGCAGCGTTATACGCAGGGGAGATTCGGGATCAACGTTCAATTTATCCTGTATCCTTACCAGAACCTCCCTTTTCGATATGCTGACGACAATTGCAGAATAAGCGTTTCCCCTGCTATCGCCTATGGTCAGCAGGTCGCCGGCAGCAGACCTCATAACATTGATGAGATATCTTGCCTTTTCATCACTTATTATTATGTCGCCTGATTGCAGTTCTGCATCTGAAAGGAAGATCCTGGTCATGACAGGGAGGGAATCAGTGCTCGGCGCCGGTGAAGATATCCTTCAGTTTTTCCCTGAAGCTCCTGGATACCTCATCGCCGCTCAGAGATGCAAACTCGTCAAGCAGCTCCTTCTGTCTGGGGGTGAGTTTTTTGGGGACATCTATATAGATCCTTACGGCCTGGTTTCCCCTGTGATGCCCTCCGATCCGGGGAGCGCCTTTCCCCTTGAGATAAAAGACGCTTCCGGAAGCTGTTCCTGCCGGTATCCTGATTTTAGCAGTGCCGTCGAGAGTCGGGACCTCGACCTCCGCGCCAAGTGCAGCCTGCGGAAATGAGATGGGCACTTCACAGAAAAGCTCAGTCCCCTCTCTTTTGAAGAAAGGATGCTCTTCCACATGCAGCACGATGTAGAGATCGCCCCGGGGACCTCCCTGCGTGCCGGGCTCTCCCTCTCCCTGTATCTTAAGGCGGGAGCCTGTATCCACTCCGGGCGGAAACTTCACCGATATGCTCTTTTGCCGCTGGATCTTTCCCTGGCCGTTGCATGCCTTGCAGGGGTCGGTTATAATCTTGCCCGTTCCATAACATTTTCCACAGGTCTTGGAGACGCTGAAGAATCCCTGCTGAAACCTGATCTGGCCTGAACCCTTGCAGGTACTGCATACAGAGGGAGCTTTGCCCGGCTCACTCCCTGAACCCCTGCATTCGGAACAGTCCTCCCACCTCGGAAAATCTATGGTTTTTTCGGTGCCGAAGACCGCATCGGCGAGAGTTATAGAAAGGTCATATCTGAGATCATTGCCCCGGGCAGGTCTGCTCCTCCTCTGGCCCCCTCCACCGAAGGCCCCGAAAAAATCTCCAAAGATATCTTCGAAGACGTCTCCGAATCCTGCGCCGGCTGAAAAAGGTCCATACCCTCCACCGCCTCCGACTCCTTCGGCAGATCCGAAGCGGTCATAATTGGCCCTCTTCTGCGGATCGCTGAGGCATGAATAGGCCTCAGCGATCTCCTTGAATTTCTCCTCGGATGCCTTTTCTCCCTGGTTTCTGTCCGGATGATATTTCATCGCAAGCTGCCGGAAGGCCTTTTTTAGTTCGGCCTCAGTAGCGTCTTTTGATACGCCGAGGATTTCGTAATAGTCTTTCAATTATCCGCCCTGACTCTATACCTGATCGATTGATTGTTTATTCATTGAATAAACGCTAAAAAGGGTTCACCAGTGTGGTGAACCCTTTTTAAGTCCATTCCTTATTTCTTTTCCTTATCTACATCTTCAAACTCGGCCTCCACTACCTCTTCTTCGCCTTCCTTCTTTGCCTGCGAGGCTCCTCCGTCTCCGGCATGAGACTGGGCACCGGCTGATTTGTAAATATGCTCTGCCAGCCTGTGGGACACGGTTGTGAGGCGATCGGTAGCGGCTTTGATCTCGCTTGCATCGATACTGGAATCCTTTATCTTTTTGCAGTTAGCCAATGCCTCTTCAATCTCTCTCTTTTCGTCAGGAGAGACCTTGTCCGCGTAATCAGTCAGGGATTTCTCGACTGTATATACGAGGGTGTCGGCGTTATTTCGCGCCTCTGCCAGGACCTTTTTCTTCCTGTCTTCCTCGGAATGGGAATCTGCATCCCGAACCATGTTCTTTATCTCATCCTCCGACAGGCCGCTCGATGCGGTGATCCTTATGGACTGCTCCTTGTTAGTGCCGAGGTCCTTTGCCGAGACATGCAGGATGCCGTTTGCATCTATATCGAACGAAACCTCGATCTGGGGAATGCCCCTGGGCGCAGGAGGAATTCCGATGAGCTCAAAGTTGCCGAGGAGCTTGTTGTCAGAAGCCATCTCTCTTTCCCCCTGACAGATCTTGATCGTGACCGCAGGCTGGTTGTCTGTGGCTGTCGAGAAGACCTGGCTCTTTTTGGTCGGGATCGTGGTATTTCTCTCGATGATCTTGGTAAAAATACCTCCGAGTGTCTCGATACCCAGAGACAGAGGGGTAACATCGAGGAGGAGCACCTCCTTGACGTCGCCCTTTAAAACTGCCGCCTGGATAGCTGCGCCGACTGCAACTACCTCATCAGGATTGACAGTACGATTAGGCTCCTTTCCGAAATAGGACTGGACAGTCTGCTGAACCTTAGGCGTTCTTGTCTGGCCTCCGACAAGGAGTACCTCATCAATGCTGGAAGAAGAGAGGTTCGCATCCGACAGGGCATTCTTGCACGGGCCTGTCGTGTTCTCGATGAGGTCTCCCACGAGCTGCTCCAGCTTCGAACGGGATATCTTCATGAGCAGATGCTTGGGACCTGTTGCATCGGCCGTGACAAAGGGCAGGTT
Organism: Nitrospirota bacterium; assembly: GCA_016217695.1. Taxonomy (GTDB): domain Bacteria; phylum Nitrospirota; class Thermodesulfovibrionia; order Thermodesulfovibrionales; family UBA6898. The sequence goes on from JACRHE010000159.1 coordinate 17,433, forward strand.
GATCTCGGTTTCCGTGGCTGTAGAGAGCTCGATCTTTGCCCGCTCCGCAGCCTCTTTCAGTCTCTGGAGGGCCATTTTGTCTGCCTTCAGGTCAATGCCCTGGTCTTTTCTGAATTCCTCGACCATCCAGTCTATGATCCTCAGGTCAAAATCGTCGCCACCGAGATAGGTGTCGCCGTTGGTCGATTTGACCTCGATAACCCCTTCTCCTATCTCGAGTATCGAGATGTCGAAGGTTCCGCCTCCAAGGTCATACACGGCTACCTTCTCTTCCTTTTTCTTGTCCATGCCGTATGCGAGGGCTGCAGCGGTCGGCTCATTGATTATTCTCAGTACATTGAGACCGGCGATTCTGCCCGCGTCTTTTGTAGCCTGTCTCTGGCTGTCATCAAAATATGCCGGTACTGTTATCACGGCCTCTGTGACCTTCTCGCCGAGGTAGTCTTCTGCCGCCTGCTTCAGCTTCTGAAGTATCATCGCAGAGATCTCGGGAGGAGAATATTTCTTCCCCTGTATTTCGACATGCGCATCTCCGTTTGATGCCTCGACGATCCTGTACGGAAGCCTCTTCTTGGCGTGATCTACCTCTTTTGAAACATATTTGCGGCCCATCAGCCTCTTTATCGAAAAGATGGTATTCTCAGGGTTGGTGATAGACTGCCGTTTGGCGATCTGTCCCACCAGTCTCTCGCCCTTGTCGGTGATAGCGACGACAGAAGGTGTGGTCCTTGTTCCTTCCTGGTTTGGTATGACAACAGGCTCTCCTCCCTGCACCACCGCTACAACCGAATTTGTTGTTCCAAGGTCTATTCCAATAGCTTTTCCCATATTACACTTCCTCCTCTATATCATATGTCCTGATTTCCGATTCTTCCGTTTCCGAATCAGTGATTCCTGCGCATGCCTCTAAATCCTCTGAAGGTTTTCTCGGTCTTACCGAGACCGAAACGAGCGAAGGGCGGAGCACTTTTTCTCTGAACAGATAGCCTGCCCTCAGTTCCTCAACGATCATCTTGTCTTCGATATCATCCCGTTGCACCTGCATCATCGCATGATGAACAGCAGGGTCGAACGGTTTTCCTGCAGCCTCAATCCTTGAAAGGCCGAACTTCTCAAGGGTCCTCTGCATCTCTTTCAGCGTCATTTCGACCCCCTGGACCAGGCCGGTACCGGCATCAGCTGATGCATGTTTTAAGGCGAGTTCCAGATTGTCGATGGCGGGCAAAAGTTCGTACAGAAGAGACTCGTTGCCGTATTTCACAAGTTCTTCCTTATCCTTATTTATCCGCTTCTTATAATTGTCGAACTCCGCATATAACCTTACATACTTATCATTAAGGTCCCTGGCGAGCTCGACCGCATCTTCCTTTTGAAAAGGCCCTTCCGCAGAAGAGGTATCGCCAGGGGCGGTGCCTCCTTCGGGGATGACATTTTCTGCGCTGCCGGTATCCTGTATCGTTTCATCTTCCACGGTTTATAGCCTCCTATCTGTAAGACAGAATTTCCGTAATATAGTTGGCGGTCATGTCGACAATGGAGATCGCCTGAAGATAATTCATCCGGGTCGGTCCGATGATCCCGATGGCCCCGATAGGCCTGTTGCCTTCCTTGTATGTGGAGGCGACAAGACTGAATCCCTTCATCTCATCGAGGGGGTTTTCTGAACCTATAAAGACCTGAGTACCTGAGGAGATCGAGAGCTTGTCAAGAAGTTTTACAATAAGGTGTCTGTCCTCCATGGTCTTGAGCAATTCCTTTATCCTTCTGATGTCGCAGAAGTCAGGCAGGGAGAGCATCTCGGAGATGCCGGATATGTAAAGATTTCCGGGAGCCGCATAAAAAATGCCGCTGCATATCTTCATCGCCTCTGAGATCAGCCTGTCACACAGCACCCTTTCCCGTGTCATCTCATCTATCACCCTCTGGCGTATTTCATCGAGAGTCAATCCTGCGAACTCTTCGTTTATATATTCCGCAACCCGGCGAAGGTTGGACGCAGAGATGTCAGGATCAACGGATATGATCTTGTTCTGTATAAGCCCCTCATCGGTAAACAGTATTACTGCCAGCCGGTTTCCCCTGTATCTTATCAGCTCTACCCTGCTGAGGGTGGCAGTGCTGGTGTTGGGGGACATGGTTATTCCTATATAGTGAGACAGGGAAGAAAGCATCCTTGCCGCCTCATCCAGGAAAGAGTTGATATCCCTCCTCATCATCTCCAGCTGCCTGCCGAGTTCCAGGATCAGATCCCGGTTGACTGTCTGACGATCCTCTTTTATCGCATCGACATAATACCTGTAACCCAGGTCTGTAGGCACCCTTCCGGCTGATGTGTGCGGCTGCCGGAGAAAACCCATCTCTTCCAGATCAGACATGATATTGCGGATAGTTGCCGGAGAAAGGCCGAAAGAGAACCTTTTCGTGACGACTCTGGACCCAACAGGACCCGGGGAGTCTATGTAGCACTGTATGACCGCGAATAAGACCTGCCTGCTTCGATCGTCTAACATGTTTTAGCACTCTCCATTGTAGAGTGCTAATAATCTAACAATTATCTTCTCCGGGTGTCAAGTCTGGCTGATTTTGTTGAGAAAATTACCAGCCCAGCTTATTGGAAAGCAGTCTTTGATACATCTCATTCGGCAGAAAAGCAGATGCATGGATGCCGTTGCAGTAATATTTTGTACTTAGCTTATGTTTCCGCCGGATCACCCTGGGGTCGAGTTTCTTCGAGCCCACGGAAAAAGACCACCAGTTCCCTGCGTAGGTCGCTAGCGGAGCAGTATAGAGGTCGACTATCGGGAAGACGGCCTTCATCGTCTCCTGGACTTCTGCCACGATTTCCCTGTGAAAATGGAGGGATTCGGAAAGGGTCACGAACATTCCGTCTTCTGTAAGGCATTTTTTGATCGCCCTGAAGAATTTTTTCGTGAAGAGGCTCTTTGCAAAGCCCACGATGTCGGTGGAATCGACTATTACAGCATCAATATCACCCTGCCTGCCTTTTACGAATTCCGCGCCGTCCATGCATTTGATCTCAACACGCTTGTCGCGCATGCCGGAGGCCACTTTGGGGAAGAACTTCTTCGAAACATTAATAACCTCTTCATCGATCTCGATGAAATAGACCTTTTCGACCGATTTATGCCTCAGGACCTCCCGCACGGTTCCGCCGTCGCCTCCGCCGATGACTATCACCTTCCTGGGATTCGGAAGCGCATTCATTACCACGTGCACCAGCATCTCGTGATAGAAGAACTCATCCCTTTCCGTGATCTGCACTACGCCGTCGAGCACGAGGACCTTGCCGAAGAAGGGGTTCTCAAAGACCATGATATCCTGAAATTTGCTCTTCCCGCGGTAAAGGATCCTCGAGACTTCGTAGGAATACTGTATAGGTGCATAGGGGTCTTTTTCTGAAAACCTTATCATATTGCTTCTCCTCAGATCAGTATGGTTTTTGGAATCGAAAAGCCGTTGAACTCAGAGGCATAGGATGTTGTGTAGGCGCCGCTGGAGAGGATGAGGACCAGATCGCCTATCTCCGGCTCGGGAAGGAATATGTCCCTGTCAATGACATCGAAGCTGTCGCAGCTCGGCCCTGCAAGGGTCCATTTTCTGACCTGCTTTGATCCCTGCACGATGTAGCTGTATTTGATTCCTCCAACGCTTTCCATCAGACCGTGAAAGACACCGACGTCTATATATAGCCAGTCTTCGTCCTCCCTCTTTGCCCTGCCGATGACTTTAGATACAAAAACGCCTGCGTCACCCACAACAGCCCTGCCGGGTTCGATGAAGATCTGGGTGTTCCGTGGAAATTTCTCATAAATGAGGGAGTTGATGTTTTTATCTATGGAAGAGATATCGACCACGCTTTTTCTGTAGCGAATGGGGTAGCCTCCGCCGATATTCAGGACAGACAGCTTTATCCCTTCCTTTGCCATCCTGTCCCATAGGATCTTGGCCTTGTCGAGGGCTGAATTCCAGTTGTAGATGTTGGTGCATTGCGATCCGACATGAAATGTCAGGCCTATAGGTTTCAACCCCTTTTTCCTCGCATAGAGAAGCAGCTCTTCTGCCGCGTCCAGCTCTACTCCGAATTTTTTGCTGAGGGGCCATTCGCTTCCTTCGTTGGGGACAGAAAGCCTGACATATACATTACAGCCGGGCACATAATCCCTGAGCTTTCTTACCTCGTCTTTGGAATCGAAAGAGTAGTAGGGGACCCCGTATTCGGCCGCGCTTCTGAGAAACCGAAACGACTTTATCGGGTTACTCGTGATGATCTTCTCTTTATCTACGCCTATCGAGGCCAGGCTTTCCAACTCGCCTTCCGAGGCGATCTCGAAGCCCAGACCCATCCGGTTTATCAGTTTGAGGATCTCGATATCCCCATTTGCCTTTACAGCATAAAAGACCTTTGAATTTTTTATGTTTCTCCCAATGGAATGAGCCTTCCGCTGTAGTCGGGTCTTATCTATCAGAAGATAGGGCGGTTCAAGGTCCGTGGATTTCAAAAAAGCACGTACCTTCGCGATCATTGATTTTTTAATGATCTCTGTATGAGATCTGTCTATTCTGAATCTGTTTTTCATAGGCCCGTAAAATGGAAATTCTTTTGAGCAAATATTTAAAGATATTTGAATAAAAATTGCAACATATCTTTATGCTTATCTGGTAAACTTTTTTATGCCGATCATAAGCGTTGAGAATCTCGTGCGTAAATTCGGGAAGATAACCGCTGTTGACGGAATATCCTTTGAAGTTGAGGAAAATACAATCTTCGGCTTTCTGGGGCCAAACGGCGCCGGAAAGACTACAACCATCAATATTCTCTGCACGCTCCTGGCCCCGACCTCCGGCTCCGCATCGCTCAACGGCCATGACTGTTACAGGGAATCCGCAGAGGTGAGAAAAGCGATCGGGATCGTCTTCCAGGACAGTTCACTTGACAAGGATCTGACTGCGCGGGAGAACCTTATGTTTCACGCATATCTCTATAATGTCGGCAAATTCGAGCGCAGGCAGAGGGTGGAAGATGCGCTGAGATTTGCCGGTCTTGAAGACAGGGCCGATGACCTGATAAAGAAATTCTCAGGCGGTATGAAACGGCGTCTGGAGGTCGCCAGAGGCCTGATTCACAGGCCGAAGGTGCTCTTTCTCGATGAACCCACTCTTGGGCTCGATCCTCAGAGCAGGGCAGGCCTGTGGGAATTTATTACAGAGTTGCCGGTAAAACATCAGGTGACCATTTTCATGACAACTCATTATATGGAAGAGGCGGAGGTATGTGACAGCATAGCTATCATTGACAGGGGGAAGATCATAGCGTCAGGCAGTCCGCAGCAGCTCAAAAAAACAATTGGCGGGGATGTGATATATCTGAAGACTGCAGATAATAAAAAGGCTGTTATGGAGTTGAAGAGGCTCTTTGACGGCGCGGTGTCTGAGAAGGATGGTGAGATATTTCTCTCTGCCCTCAGGGGAGAGGTCTGCATCCCGAAGATTATAAGGGAGCTCGGCGACAGTGTGCTGTCAGTGAGGATGCAGAGACCGACTCTCAATGATGTTTTTCTGAAGCTCACAGGCAAGGAGATCAGGGACGAGTCCGCAGCTGCAGGGGATGATATAAAAGAGGCTGTTCGTTCCTACCGGAGGCGCCATGATAGAGGCTAACGCTGTCTACGTCATAGTCGCCAGGGAGTTCAAAAAGTTTGTACGTGAAAAAAGCCGCCTCATTTCGACAATAGCCCGGCCCCTTGTCTGGCTGTTCATGGTGGGAGGGGGGATGTCACGGCTTGTACCTGCCGGCGGCGGGGTGTCGTACATGCAGTTTATCTTTCCAGGCATTTTAGGCATGACCATCCTGTTCAGCTCCATTTTCTCGTCCATATCGATCATATGGGACAAGGAATTCGGATTCATGAAAGAGATCCTTGTAGCGCCTATTTCACGGTTTTCCATCGTGATAGGAAAGGCCATGAGCGGCATGACCATCTCGACCATACAGGCCCTGATTATCCTCGCCTTCTTCCCTTTGCTCGGCCTTAAGATCGGCATGGCGAATTTTATAGGCATCATTTTGGTATCGGCTCTTCTTTCCTTTTCCCTTGCAGCCTTCGGGATAGTGCTCGCCTCTTTCTATGACAGTTACGAGAGTTTCAGCGTTATCATGAACTTCATCGTCATGCCGATGTTTTTCCTCTCAGGGGCGATGTATCCTGTGAAACTCATGCCCGCAATACTACAGGTCTGCGCGAAGATAAATCCCCTGACTTATGGGGTTGATGCCCTGAAGAACCTGATCTTTCCCTTTGAAAAGGGAGCGATGAGCCCTGATTTTCCTCTTTTGTTCGATGTCTCGATTATAACAATATCGGCGCTCATCTTTGTCCTGATAGCAGGCAGGGCCTTCGAGAGAAAGGGATAATCTCTGATAAGAGCAACCTCCTCTTGTCCCGGCCTTGTCCGGGATCAGCCCGGAAGGATTTATATCCCCTCGCCCCTTGTGGGAGAGGGTAGGGTGAGGGGGATCTTTCGCGTCAATGACACTAAAAAATAAACATTCAAATAATAGAAGCCCTGCGGTTTCTGCACACAGGGTTCATCATGTAGGGCTCACATGTCTAAAATTACTGCCGTAAGCAAGGGGTTGCTGTTCGTTCTATTGTTAATCATTGCAGCCTCGGTTTTGCCGGGCACTGCCATGGCCATGCCTGCGCCGACAGGTCAGGCATTCTTCCAGTACGAGGCTGTGGCAACGCCTGTGGTGAGTGATGACGCAGGCCAGGCGAAGCCCATAGGCGGTGGCTCAGTTGTGGATGGCGGCGACATCTTAGCCCTGTTGATCAATGCAGGGCAGTTCTCGGCGCCGGTTGACTTGTATTTGGGAGCCTACCTGCCTGCTGTTGACAGTCAGAACATCTATCTCCTTACCGAGTCGGGGGTTCAGACCCTTACACAGGGCCTTGTTCCCTGGAAGCGTGGAGTCACCTCAGCCAATCAGACTGTTTTTGACCAGATTTCTGTTTCAACACTTCCCAGGGGCCCTTATACATTCTATCTGGTTGTAACACCAACGGGCAGTTTGAATTCGTATACCCTCTATGCCACACAGATTCAAATAGCAGATGTCAAAGTTACGGTCGGGTCCGATGGCGGCACTGTAGTCGTACCGGCCGGCGCAGGCGGAATCGTCGACACAAGCGTTACTATTCCCCCCGGCGTGCTGCTCTCAAACAAGATGGTCTCTATTGGCGGGATGAGTAATTGTCCGTCATTCCCTTCAACAACCGGGTCAACAAACTGTATCGATTTCGGACCCAGCGGCACTAACTTCGAGCTGCCGGCCACCGTCACTATTCCCTACGATCCTGCAACGGTGGAAGATGCAGGCAACCTGCTTGTGTACAATTACGATGAGGCAAGCAGCGCCTGGGTTGCCGCAAAGACAATCAACGTCGACACAGTGAAGCACCTGGTCACCGCGCAGGTAAGCCATTTTTCTCAATATACGGCGCAGGACCAGAAAGCTAAGGCGGCTGTCAATCTGCATCAGCATAGCCAGAGTAATGAACTTTCGGCCTCTATTGTCATTACAACACCGTTTAAGGATATGGCCACTATACCGTCGCTTTCCAGTTGCACAGGGGCCACCAACATGGCGGACCTGCTGTTTGACGATGCCGCTGACTTTACTTTCAGCTACGTCGCCAAACTAAAGAAGTATAACGGCTGCTGCTGGCCCGACAGCACCGTAGCGATGAAGACGGTCTCGTACACTCAGATGTCGACCAACTGTAAGGTCGCCCACTGCGGAGTAACGGTCAGTGATGGGTCCACGACGTGGTTTTCATCCGGCTCCATGACTTATGAAGGGTACTTCGACTGGTACACAGGCGCCCCCGCATTGATACGGTTCGGGGTGGAGCCGGAAAACGACAAGAAGTATTACGTTGTCCTGGATTTGGAAGTCATAGGCAAATACTGCACACTTAAAGGGAGCTACAATTTCGACGGCCAGAGCCAGAGGACAAGCTCATTCCTGCCCCAAAAAAATGTGGACACAGACGAAGACGGCATTACAAACGGCTACGATAAGAAAACGCCGGACATAAGCGTACCGTCTCAGATAACCGGTCTTACATTGACGCCTGTATCATCGACCCAGATCGACCTCTCGTGGAACAGGTCTTCCGACAATGTCGCGGTGACCGGCTATAGGGTCTATCGCCAGACCGGTTCGTTCGCCGGGCAGACTCTCGATCCCGCTTTTCTTAAAAAGATAATTACCACTGACACGCCCTCCTGGTCTAATACAGGCTTAAGCGCAAGCACAACCTATTGCTACAGGGTAGCGGCAACAGACGCTGCACAGAACGTATCGACCTATGCCGAGGACTGCGCCTCGACTCCTGCAACGCCAGATACGACTGCGCCATCCACGCCCACAGGGCTATCGGCCTCCGCCAACTCCAGGACCCAGCTGGACCTTTCCTGGACCGCGTCAACTGATAAAGTCGGAGTCAGCGGATATAAACTTTACAGGGCCGGCAACTTTATCAAATCGGCAAATTCAACCAGCATAACGGACTATGATCTGCAGGCCGGCACGGAATACTGCTACGAGGTGACGGCTTACGATGCCGCAGGCAATGAGTCTCTGAAGAGTTCACAGGTGTGCAAAAAGACACTGTCTGAGCCCGACACGACACTACCCTCGGTCCCGACCGGTTTATCTGCCACGTCTTTGTCCGAGCACCAGATAACTCTGTCATGGGGCGCGTCAACAGATAATGTCTCGGTTACGGGTTACAGAGTCTATAATAGTGGCTCGCTCATCCAGACCGTCACCGGGATTTCAACGTCTGTAACAGGTCTCAGCCCCGGCACCGGGTATTGCTACGCGGTTGCTGCTGTGGACCCCTCCAACAATGTCTCGGCACGAAGCAGCGAGGTGTGCGAAACAACTCAGGTGGTTGTGGATACTCAGGCGCCGACTGTTCCCGTCGGCCTCAGCGCGACGGTTGTGTCACCATATCAGATCGACATTTCCTGGAACCCTTCATCAGACAACGTGGGCGTTGCAGGTTATAAGGTCTTTCGCAACGGCCCTGAAGCGCTATCGATAATCGGGTCGTGGATATCTGATACAGGACTGAACCCCGCAACTCAATATTGCTATCAAATCGCCGCTTTTGACGCAGCCGGAAACAACTCCGGCAAGGGCGCGCAGCTTTGCTCTACGACGCAGGCCGCAACCGAAATGGCAGTGCCGGTCGGCAAACATTGGTATACATACACCGGCATCCAGTTACCGGTGACGAACGTTGATCCTTCACTCGCCGCTCCCTTGGGCTTCGGCGCGGATCCCGCAACTCTCCGCGCCCTCATAGAAACGACAGGTTTTACCGGCGCAGTGGACGCTTATATTGTTTATGGAATGAAGCAAGGCTGGACAGAGCCGCTTTTTCTGATGCCTGGCGCGGGGGTATGCGGGTGTGGGTGGATTGACAATAATGACGCCAGCATAGAAGCTGCAGTCTTGTGCGCTGTACATGCGGGCAGCTGCGTTTTTCAGGGGAACACCACCGGCCCGCTTTCGGTTAATCAGTGGCTTGATAATCCGGAACCTGGCGGCGCCAAGTACTATCTTGTCATTACCCCTTATCTGACTGAACGGCAGAGGTTTTACTTGAGCTCGCTTCAGGATTACTACATCTGGGAGGTGGTCTATCAGGGGGTCGACCCGGCCAACATTGACGATGACGTAGATGGGGTCACTGAAAACCAGGGGGATTGCAATGATGGCAGCAATACCATCTTCCCCGGCGCAACGGAGATCTGTGGCGATGGTATAGACCAGAACTGCGATGGGGTCGACTTGGCCTGCGCACCGGACCCTAACGACACAGACAATGACGGAGATGGCTTTACAGAAAGCCAGGGGGATTGCAATGATGGCAGCAATACCATCTTCCCCGGCGCAACGGAGATCTGCGGCGACGGCATTGATCAGGATTGCAGCGGAGCTGACTTGTTGTGCGGTCCGCCTCCTCCCTCAGGCGGCATGGGCGCTGTCCCCGGAGGGTGTTTCCAGATGGGCGATATCTTTGGCGTAGGATCTGGTGATGAACTGCCTGTTCATCAGGTATGCCTCTCAAGCTTCTCAATTGACAGGTACGAGGTGACCCAGTCCGAATACCAGGCAGTTACGGGCACCAACCCATCATATTTCACTTCATGCGGCGGCAATTGCCCTGTTGAACAGGTCAGCTGGACCCAGGCAGACGCCTATTGCAGGGCAGTCGGTAAGAGGCTGCCGACCGAGGCAGAATGGGAATACGCTGCCAGAAGCGGAGGTCAGAATCAGAAATATGCAGGGACGAGCAGTGATGCTGAGTTGGGCAATTACGCATGGTATTGGGAGAACTCCGGCTGCGAAACCAATTCTGTCAATTGCACAAGCCGGCCCGTTGGCCAGAAGTTACCGAATGGACTTGGGCTTTACGATATGTCAGGCAATGTCTGGGAATGGGTGGCTGACTGGTATGATGTCTATCCATCGAGCGCGCAAAACAATCCGCAGGGTCCTTCTACTGAGTCCACCCGCGGCATTCGCGGCGGCTGCTGGGGCAACGATCCGGGGTATCTGCGCGCCTCGCTCCGCGGCAGGGGCTCTCCCGACAACTGGAACGACGACCTCGGGTTCCGTTGCGCGAGGACCCCATGAAATTAAGATTTGAGCAACACAACAAAGGGCAGGTTCAGTCAACGAAGCACCGGTTGCCGATGACGCTTATTTATTTTGAAGCATGTTTGAGCGAGGAGGACGCCAGGCATCGGGAGAAGTATCTGAAGACACATTATGGCAAGATGTTTCTAAGCAACCGGCTCAAAT
>JACRHE010000162.1 GCA_016217695.1 Nitrospirota bacterium
TCGAAAACGATTGTCTTTGACCCCAACACGAGCTTCGAGGACTTCAGAGACACCTACCTCTACGCCTATGAAAAGGGAATTAAGGGATGTACCGTATACCGCGATTCCGGAAAGCTCGGTGCGGTGGTAAAGGCCAAAGACGACGGATACGTCAAGCCGATGGAATTGCCTGGAGAGAGGGTGAAGCACGCCATCCAGGTGGAGATCCCCAACGAAGGAGCGTACGAGGTCGAGGTAACTGTCGTAGAGAACCAGCCCCGCGAGGTCTGGCTGCACGCCCCTGTGGAACAGAGCGCCGCCGCACTCATCGAGGCTGTCGTCCGGCTATCGAGCATCATGCTGCGCTGCAATATCGACCCAAGGGACGTTATGAAGCAGCTGAGGAAAGCGAACATGAGTTACGGGAGTGTCAGCAATCCTCTCGCATATATCGAAAGAGCGCTTCTCAGAGTGATGGGGTCTGTTGGCGTCAAGAGTATTCAGGTGAGCGCAGCATCGAGATGCCCTTTATGCGGAGGAGTGGTCGTCATGGAGGAGAGTTGTTTGAAGTGTTCCTCCTGCGAGTGGAATAAATGCAGTTGAGAGAGTGAAGTCCTTATTTTGCTACAGATGGCTGACAGCATATTGACGGATTTTCATAATGTAGCTACAATAGCTATATAAGGCATGAGGAGGTGTATATGACGGTAGTAGGCGTGAGAGACTTGAAAAATCAATTACCTAAGTACCTTGATGTGGTGAAGAAGGGTGGACAGGTGATCGTTACGGATCGTGGAAAACCCATTGCGATTATTCATGATCTCACAGGGGTTGAAGTAAATGCCGGCCAGGATGAGGTGCTTGCTTCTCTTGCTGCGGACGGGAAGGTGCGTCTACCTGTCAGGGCGGGCGGAGTAAATAAGTTTGATGGCGCTACCATAAAAGGCAAGAGTATAACAGAGACTATTCTTGAGGATCGAAAATGATTTATTTTGATACCAGTGCTCTTGCCAAGAAATACCTTAAGAAAGAGAAGGGACGGAGCAAGGTGCTTGAGCTGCTTGAATCGAATACCCAGCACCTTGTATCCTCGGCTCTAACTCATCTTGAGGTCATATCAGCGCTTACCAGAAGGCAAAAAGAGATAGCAGGCTTTGAAAAGGCAGTAGATGCCTTTCGTGATGACTGGGACACTTTTATTGTGTGGGCTGTTGATGGCGATGTGCTGGATGATGCAGTTGGCCTGATAGGACTTTACAAACTTAAGGCAGCAGACGCGATTCATCTTGCTACAGCACGCAGTGTCCGTCGGCATACGAAGGATCAATTACTTGTTGTCAGCAGTGATCGTGAACTTTTGACAGCAGCGAAGCAAGAAGGATTGCTTATAATGGATCCTGAAGCGACAAGTTGATCGGAAGCCTGTTTGGGTACAACTTGCAAATCATCAGCAGGAGTAACTATCAGGAGGAGCCAGTGATCACGCGAAAAGCCATTTCCGACATACTCAGACCGCAGTATAGGTTTGCGTCCTGACACGGATGCAAGGCGAAGGCAATACAGACGGAATAGTTCTGGGCTGAGAATAGACGGTGAAATAGTTTTTGCGGTACTATGTGTTAAGAAGATGTCCGCGATTAAAGGAGGAAACATGCAAAGCACAGCATTAAAGAGACAGGCCAAACGGACTATTGACGATCTGTCAGACGAAAAGGTAAAGGTTGCCGTTGACTTTATCGATTATCTCAAGGGGAAGGAGGAAATGGAAGCGACCCTTGAAGTATTGTCGAGTCATGAACTCACGGCACAGATTGCTGAGGCAGAGAGATCAATCAAAAAAGGAAAGCTTGACGACTTCATCCCGTGGGAAAAGATAAAACGGAATGTATAAGGTCTCCGTTCACAAAAAGGCAGCGAAGTATTATGAAAGCCTTAATGACAAGGCCGCTGAGCGGATAAACAAAGCCATCAAGGAAATTTGTGCGCATCCGCTTGAAGGACCTCATATCAGAAAGATGAGAGGAAATTATGAGGGTAAATACAGGTATGTAGTGGGAGATTTAAGGCTTGTATACAGAGTCAATACTGAGAGTGAGATTGTTTTGGTAGAAGCAATAGGCCCCAGAGGGGATGTTTATAAATAACAAATGGTCTCGGTGCAAATCGTATTTCCGCGAAACAATTCAATGATACTCAACGACTCTGTCCTTACGTCTTCTCTAACCCCGGTGGAGCGTTTATGCCCAGTGTAGTTGCGCGTAGAATTTCCGATATTCTGAAACCACTTGTAGCTGCTGGACTTTATAAGGACGAAAGGCGTGCTCTGAAAGACATCGTTGCTGACTATGTTCAGAGAAAGATCGATGCATATAGCACTGTTATTTTGCTGATGGAGCAAAAATATGGTAAGGATTTTGAGGTATTTTCAACGGATATCGGTCGCAGGGCGTCAGCTTCCAAAGAGGATGACTGGATGGAGTGGAAAGCTGCGATAACCATGAAAGAATCTTGGCATCAAGCCTTCAAGAAATTGCTTCGCACCGTTTAACCTGCCTTAAGTCAAACTCTCAAAGTGAGGCCAAATTGGCTTCTGTACATCTTGATTTTCCAGTCTCCATAGCAATTACTTCTGAGATTTTCTGACAAATTCAAAGACTCATATATTAACCCTACGAAGGGAAAGCGGATATTCTCCACTTTCCCTTTTTTGTATTTCAAGGAGGTTGAATTGAGCAACGATATTATCACCACAATCAACACCGAACTCAGCTGCTTCAAGGACAAGGGGTACAACATTCCAGGGACAACGGTCATAACGACCAAGCCTCCCTATTTTAAGCCGGTCATAAGGATAGTGGAGATCGACACTGCGATGGACTCGAAAGGAAGAATCATAGGAAGCGACATATATCCTGTTACAGGTGGGAAGTATGCCTTCACCTTCACCGCGATAAAGCGTTTTATAGACGCAGGCAGGATAGAATTCGAAAAACCTGATATCGACATAAACCCTGAATTAGAAACGGTCACCGCATATGTAAGAGGTAGCCGTTTCGATATCGAAGGCACGGTAAGGGTCCAAAGTGACGGCAAGACGATAAACATTACTGCGCGGGAAAACGAGATTACCGAGACATACAGCAAAAAAGGCGATGAGCTCGCCAGGAAGGAGAAGTGGAATGATGAGAGACTGATGCGTTACATCGACATGAACGTGAAGTCCTATATGATCCAGCTCAAGAAGTTCGCGGTTGAAAGAGCGATATCCGGCGCTCAGGCCAGGGTTGTGATGAAGCTTCTCGGCATGAAGCAGGCATATCCTCTTGGGGATATTAAAAAGCCGTTCGTGGTTCTTAGTGTCATTCCAGACATAGATATGGAAGACCAGCGGATCAAGGAGGTCGTTACCTTAAACGCGATCGGTCTTCGAGACATTTATTACCCTGTCGGAAATGGGTTGCCTCACGTGCCTCATGCTCACGTAACCGAGCGGAAAAGCGTAAGAGCGGTCTCTTCGGGGGTATCGCGGAAAGGCTTAGAGCCGAGACTCCCACAGGTGGAGGACTTTCTGGAATTTCCTGTCGACAGGCAACGTGAGATACTCCGGAAACTCGCCATGACGAAGGGTGTTTCATCTCCTCTTCCCGTGGAGCACATGACCGAGGACGAAAGAAGATCCTTCTATGAGCGGGTCCATGCAGCAGCCTAAGACCATCATAGCCTTTGACCCGGGATTAACCGACACGGGCGTCGCAGTGGTAAGAAGCGACGCCCTTCTTTTTTCCGGCACATTGCGGCCAAAGGGGGAGGGACTGGCTGAAAGGCTTGGAGATCTGATGGAAAAGACGGAGATCCTTTTTCAGACATATGAACCTGAGAAGTGCGAGATAGAGGTCGCTTCGCATTTCAGTTATTCGCGGTCGAGGGATTTGTGGACGGGAAAAGAACTCAATATCAAGGACCTCATGAAAAACGGTTACGCCACCGCTGTGATTATGGCCGTAGCAGGCAGGAGAAACGTCCCCACAGAGGAGAGGAATGCGCACACATGGAAGCTTGTCAGAGGCAGGAACATGGGCAAAGACGACATGAAGAGGCTGGCCTGTTCTCTTTTTTCCTCCCTGAAGGAAAAGAAACGGTTTTCATCCCACGAAGCCGAAGCTGTGTGCATGGCCTTTCTCGGCAGATAGAAAAGACGGCATCCGGGAATATCCGGGCGAAAGCAAATAAACAATGCGGTAGCACAACGAGATTAAGGAGATTTATGTATGGAAAACACGGATATGCTTGAGCAGATCAAGAAGTTGCTCAAGAGCAAGTCTCAGAAGAACTTCCAGGTTGCCGAGACGAACTTCCGGATAGGCGAAATTCTGTCCGAAGCTGATGACGTGCAGTCGCTCTTAAAGGCGCTCACCCTGGGCGGCGTCTCTGTAAGGGAAACATTCCTTTATGATTGCATGAGGGTCTTTAGGACGCTCAAGACAGAAAACATGCTCAGAGGACTTAAGGACAAGCTGAAGGGGAACCTTACGTGGGGGTTCCTTGTTTACAACTGCACAAAGGCCCCATCAGGAGATACCGCCGAAGCTCTCGCATATTGGGAGGAACGGCTCGGCAGGATCGAAAACGCGCTGAACGACCTCGATGATGTTGCCGGCATGTACGAATTCCTTCCTGATGCGATCAGAAAGCAGGTGGAAGGGCTCGCCGTCGGGGTCGGAAACTCCCTCTGCGAAAACAGCGGAAGAACAGCTCTCCAAGGCCCCGTCAAGATAGGGCACTTAGCGGATCTGCACGTGTCCGAAACCATGCCTTCAGGAGGCAAGATCGTCATAGACCCACAAACAGGAATGAACGAGAGGCTGCTGGACATGCACAGATGTATCTCCTTTGCGGTCGATCGGATGATCGGGGAGAAGTGCCGGGTCGCACTCATCACTGAGCCCACGGAGACACACCAGCCCACGCCGAACGAAGAGAGGTATCTTCTTGCGAGCATCCTCAGACTTACGGAGAACGGCATCCCGGTGATTGTGGAGCCCGGCAATCACGGCATATCAAAAAATCCGAAGGATTCCAGTGCCCTTGCGTTTCTGCAGGGAAGACCAAACGTCTTTGTCGTGGAAAAGCCTACGGTCCTTTACCTGGAGGGCAATACCTTGAGTATGACTCAATCGGAGAGTTGGCCGCAGCCCGACTGCGCCAAGATATTCGTGCTGCCTTTCCCCTCTCGTGCCATCCTCAACGGCAGGGTCGAGGGACTATCTATAGAAGAGCAGAACAAGGCCGCCTCTGCAGCTCTCAGGACGATAGTCTCCGCGTTCCGGGGTGAGATAGACAGCAGGGTCCCGAACATACTCATGGCCCATTTGACTGTAATCGGCGCAACCGGGGCGGAGAACCCTGAGATGACGAAGTATGACCCGCACCTCTATCCCGAGGACTTCGAAGGCTTCGATTACGTGGCGCTCGGCCATATCCACATCCACCAGAGGGTCGCGGCAAACGCCTATTACGCTGGCTCCGTAGACAGGAACGACTTCAACGAAGAAGGAGACGACAAGGGGTTTATCATGGCCGCCTTTGAAGGCAGAACGCCAAATGTGGAGTTCATCCGGACACCCGCCCGTGAATTCAAAACTCTCACGACCGAGTTTTTCAACGATCCCGATTGGGAGAGTAAAGTCGATCCGGAAACCATCTATAGGGTCAAGGGTGAAGTTTTGAAGGAGGAAAGAGAAGCACTGAGACCCTTTATCAACAGGTTCATGGAGATCACACCGCTTCTTTACAAGCTAACGGTAAAGAGGGAGATGCGAGTCCGGGACGAGAAGATGACGGAGGACCTGAAGGAAGAGGACGCTATGAGGCGCTACCTTTCCCAGAAGGGCTACGATGAGAACTTCATCAACCTCTGTCTTCAGACATTCAACGAAGCAGTTGGAGAACCAATCGGTCGGGAATCAATAGGGAAAGGAGAAGAAGAGCATGAGACCTTTGCGCTTGAAGCTCAATAATCTGATGTCCCACAAGGACACGGAGATCGACTTAACCGGTATCAGGGCCGCCTGTATCCAGGGCGAAAACGGCGCCGGGAAAAGCGGTCTCCTCGACGGGATCCTCTATGCCCTCTTCGGTCAGACATCGAGAGGAACAGGGGACAGCCTCGTCAAGATCGGCGAGACCGAGATGAGCGTGATTTACGACTTCATCCAGGCGGGCAGATGCTATCGTGCGTCACGCAAACGGGTGAGCACCGGCCGCGGCAGGAGTGATATGGCGCTCGGTATTTACAACGGCGCCGGGCCTTCCGCCCTCGACGTCATCGCCACAGGGGATGCGGTTACGGAAAGTGTCATGAAGGTCCTCGGGAGGGACTATAAGACTTTTACAGCATCTTCTTTCCTTCTTCAGGGGCAGCAGGAAAAGATGATCCTTGCCACGCCCAAGGAGCGCTTCCAGATTGTATTCAATATCCTCGGGCTCGACAGATACCCGAAGTACAAAGAGGCCTTCACCCGAAGGAAAAACAGGATAAGCGACACGGTGTCGGTAATGGAAGAGGAAATAATCCGTCTTGCATCAGAGATCGGGGACCCTGATGAACTGCTCAAAAGCCGGACAGCCCTTGAGCAGACGCTCGCCATCCTCTGCTCTTCAATAAGGGATAAGGAGGTCCTCCTGACCTCGAAATCATCCGAAATAGCGGTTCTCAAAAGCAAGCTCGGGGAATTCGAGGATATCCAAAAGGAGATCGTAGAGTTGGAGAAGCGCAAGGTTGAGGCGGGCCTTAGGAAAAACGAGATCGAGAGGAAGTCGCCGGCTTTTCCGGAAGGGAAACAGAACGAAGGATATGCTCTCATGGAAAAGCTTTCATTGGAGGAGGCGCTCTCCAAGATTGCCGAAATAGAGGCGAACCTCAAGAACTCGGAATCCCTGAAGAAGCAAGCCGATTCCCTTGGATCATCGAAGGCATCGCTTCAGAGCAGTGTCTCGGATGCCGAGCAGAGGGTTGTCCGCTATAAGAGGGTTGTGGACAACAAGGAGAAGATAATCTCTGTCGTCGAGCAGGAAAAACAGGAGCAGGGGCGGCTTAAGACGTTGAAGACA
>JACRHE010000164.1 GCA_016217695.1 Nitrospirota bacterium
CAAGTGGTACCTGCAGCTCCGTCACCTGCTCCCTCGCGTATTTCAGTGTCTGCCTGATATCATCGTGTATGGCCCACATCACCTCAGAGGGTCCGGAAATATTATGCTTTTCGAGGATCGGGAACAGCTGGTTCTCCTTGCGCAGGTAATGGAGGTTAATCTCTTCCAGGCTGTCGATCAGATTTCGGAGCTCCTTTTGATGCTGCCTGAACAGGTCCTTATCCGGTGATTCGTTGAGAGTTTCAAGGATTCCCTCAATCGCCAGGATAATGTCCTCCGCAGCCCTGTTTTCCATCATAAGAGTGTTCACCGGATGTCCGGCAGGAGTAGCCGGAACCTCCTGCTGCTCAAGGGATTCCTTAAAGACCTGGACGTGGACATCGCAAAGCCTCTTCACCTCAGTCTCGGGCATGCCCTCTTCCATCAACCTCTGCTCCATCTTTGCAATCTCGGAAGGGTCAATGTGACTGATAAGTTCAGAGAACCTCTTTTTCAGGACAGGCATATCGACCCCTTTATGGAGATCCTTGATAATATCCTTCAAGACCTCTATGCGGGCTTCTGGCTCCCTGAGCACTCCGACCTCGGTCCCGGCTGCTTCGCCGGAGACTGCGACCTCTTGCCCTGTCTTGGCCCTGATCTCTGCAGCGATCTCGGACAGGAGCGTGGCAGGCTCTATGCCGCCGATAGAAGCAACCTGCGTTAAGGTCGCCATCCTGCCCACGGTCTTTCTCATAAGCGAACTTTCCAGGAGCTTGAACTTGGGAGATCGGCTGAGAAAAAAATCCATCAGAAAAGGATAATCCTTCAACAGTTCATCTATCTTTGTCTTTGGGCTCAGCTGCATCTTCACCTCCGGAAATATATTGACCTATGCTTCTCTGCAGATTTCATTATAGCTCTATCCGGCTGTCAGGCATAGTTTTTCAGCAGGCAGGGAGATAGATGTCAAAGGTGGTTCCTGCACCGGCCTCTGAGTGCGCGATAATTATGCCGTCGTGTTTCTTGATGATGGAATAGCTGACAGAAAGCCCCAGCCCCATGCCTTTTTGCGCTCCCATTTCCTTGGTCGTGAAGTAGGGGTCGAATATCTTCGGCATATTCTCCTCAGGTATACCGATGCCCTGATCAGCGATCGAGATCTTTATGTACTTACCCTCTTTCAGGGGCAGCCCTTTAGGCTCATTGATCTCGACATTTTGGGCAGATATGGTAATCTTCCCTCCCCCTGGCATCGCTTCCAGGGAATTGCTGATCATGTTCTGTATTACCTGTCTCATCTGCCCTTCGTCAACCGCGACCTGCCAGAGATCATCAGGCAACAGAAACTCGCCGGTAACCTTGCTGCCTTTCAGAACTGGACGCGCGAAATTCCTGAGCAGTTCTCCGATATTAACATGCCTTCTGACAGGCGCCCCTCCTTTGGCAAATGTTATCAGCTGGTTTGTCAGGTCACGGGCATGTATGTAGGAATCCTCGGCCTTCTCCAGAATCTTATAGGCCTTTTCCTCCTGGGGAACAAGCATCTTTGCGAGCGATACATTCCCCATGATCGCCTGAAGCAGGTTATTGAAGTCATGGGCAATTCCTCCGGCAAGGATGCCGACAGACTCAAGTTTTCTTGCCTTTGAAAGCTCCTCTTCAAGCCTTTTACGTTCCGTGATGTCTGTAACAGAGGCAAGCCATCCAGTATGCCTTCCGGCAGCATCCACAAGCCTGGAAATTGATAGAAGCACAGGGAAGCGCTCACTGTTTTTCTTCTGAAATCTGAGTTCGAACCCCTCAGGAGGAATTTCGCCTTTGAGGGTCTTTTCAAAGGCGTGTGAGATATGCTCTGTTTCCTCCAGCGGCCAATAGATGTAAGGAGGTATCGCACCGGTCAGCTCCTCCTCGGTCCAGCCTACCATCCTGCAGAGAGAGGGATTCACGTATATCTGCCTTCCTTCAAGATCAGCGACCGCGATGCCTGCGCTGATGGAATTCTCAATAATCTTCCTGAATGCGTGCTCAGTCCTGAATGTCTCCTCTGCATTTTTTCGGTCAGTGATATTTTCCACCAGGCCGTCATAACGCTTCAGTTGTCCTTTCTCATCACGATAAGGCACCATCGTATTGCGGACCCATACGATCGAACTGTCACGCCGGATAAGCCGGTGCTCAATGGGGGGAACCTCATGCCCGGCCATTATGTCCTTCACAGCCTTTTCTACCACTGTGCGTTCCTGAGGATGGATCATGGAATACCACAGAAAAAGGTCTTTCTCATAATCCTCCGGCATATAGCCGGTAACGGCAAAACATCCCATGCTGTGCTTTGTGGAAACAGCCTGGCCTTCCCGGACCTCCACAGAATATGTATAGGTCGTGACTGCGTCAACCATCTTGCGGTAGCGATTTTCGCTCTCCCGCAATGCCACCTCCATCTTCTGCCGTGAGGTTATATCCCTGTTGCTGCTGCGCTGTCCGAGCCAAACACCCCCTTTACTGAATACCGGCTGGCAGAAATGGCTGACCCAGCGTTCCTCTCCGTTCTTCTTAATGATCCTGAAGTCCATCTGATGCGCCTTTTGAAGACCGGCCAGCACCTGATGTCGATGTGCAGATGCCATCTCACGATCATCAGGATGGACAATCTTTATCTCAAGTTCAGGGTCAGAGAGGAACTCTTCCGCACAATAGCCGGTTATACGAAGGCAGGAGGGAGAGACAAAGACATAGGTGCCGTCAGGGCTGAGCCAGTATTCCCAGTCATGGGCATATTCGACTGCCATCCGGTATTTTTCTTCATCTATGACCGACCGGTTTTTTTCGCTGTTATGTTCCGGCGTTACCATAAGATTACGGCCTCAAATCCGCGCCGTGCTCGCTAGACCCATCCTTTTATGACCTATTATGTTACAAGCCAGCTCGTCAAGGGTGAGTGCCTTCATTTTGCAAGACCCAAAAAGATAACATTTGAAAAAAAATGAAAAACCGTCGACGACAATACATTGGATGTATGCATATAGAGAAAGCCCATCACAAGAGATGGGAAAAAGACCAGAAGCGAAGAGACATCGCCATAAAAAAGATACCGGGGGATATGGATTACGGCGAAGAGCATGCTGACAATCAGCAGGGCTCTCACATTATTCCCCAGTCCTTCCTGGAGATAACCTCTGAAATAGACCTCCTCAGGAAATGAAATGCCAAGAAATTGAAAGAGCATTGAGGAAGCTGAAAGAGAGTGTAAATTCTTCCCGTAAAGGAACAGGATGTACCAAAACGGCAATAAGATTGCCGCAGAAACTGCAATGCCGAGCAGGATATCTTTTTTCCTGAATACAAGATGTATCTTAGGAGCAAGGATTATCGGGACAGTCAAAAGGAATGCAGGAATCAGATATCTGAAGAGAGAAAATGAAAAGGCATGATATACGGCTACCATCACACAGAGTGTGATATACGTACACCATGCCTTTTGTTTATTAATAGTTATGGCACCCGCGCAATGTGTCTGTTATCTTCTCCGTCTTAAGAAGGCCATTGCCGCAAGCGGCAGCAACACTAGCGCAATATCGGCAACTGCAGTCGGCGCATCCTGCATCGAACCGATTGAACAGCCTCCGCCTCCGCCACCGCTGCTCCCGGAGGTTCCGGAAGAGAGCGTCGTTACAGACGCCTCATTTGAATAGAAGGAGTCGGCTTCTATCGTCCCGGATGGAGGATTGGGCAGCGTGCTGGTTGCCTTCACCCTGTATGTATAAGCTGTAGATGCGCTGAGCCCTGAATCAGTATAGGTCGTTATGTTCTGGGCTACCTCGGCAATCTTCACAAAGCCGCCGCCGGACGGCTTTCTCTCTATGACATATTTATCCTCTCCTGTTGCCCTGTCCGACCACGACAAAGCGACCTGCGAGGAAGATGCTGCAGAGGCAGCCATACCTGTCGGCGTCTGCAGGGCCGAAAGAGCCTTGTAAGCATTGATCCTTCCGCCTGTATATATCCATCCATTGAGCGTATACAGGTTCGGGCTGGAGCTGAGCGTATCAACATATTTGAGGATCATGCCACGGATCTGGGCATAGCTGAAATGCGGAACATCCTTATTATAATGGCTGTACAGAAGTGCTGCAAGACTTGATACATATGGTGCCGCCATGGAAGTTCCGTCACAGAAATCATATCCCGCAAAAGGGGAGCCTGTACACATGGAAAAACTCAGCCCAGGAGTAACAGTGCTCAAAATATATACGCCAGGCGCTGCAACATGCACAGAGGCAGGTCCGAAATTACTGAACGAGGCCAGACGGTCGTTCTGGTCAGTGGCTGCAACGGAAACTATATTCGAAAGTTTATAGCTGGCTGGATACTGAGGCATAATATCATTATTGTCTCCGTTACCGTCTTCGCCGCCGTTTCCGGCATAGGCGATAAAGAGCACGCCTGCAGCGTTAGCTGCAGAAATCGCATCTGATTCAGCATTTGAAAATTCACTGCCGCCGAAACTGCCGTTTATTATCTTTGCGCCTTTTGCTACTGCATACTGTATCGCTGCAATCTCGTCAGAGATTGCCCCATCTCCGTTTGAATCAAAGATCTTAAGAGGAATAAGTTTCAGATTCCAGGCCAATCCGCTGATCCCGGTACCGTTATTGCCGACCGCGTCTGCGATACCGGCGACATGTGTGCCGTGACCCATATCATCAAGGGGATCGTTGCTCGAGCTGACAAAATTCCATCCCCTCCAGTCATCGATCAACCCATTTCCATCATCGTCAATGCCGTTATTCGGATTTTCGGAAGTGTTCGTCCATATATTACCGACAATATCAGGATGGTTATAATCAATGCCGGTATCCAGGACCGCCATCACAACCGCGCTGCTCCCGCGCGTGACTTCCCAGGCATCATAGGCCCTGATATCGGCGCCCGGCGTGCCATTGGCAAATATGCCAAGGTTCCTCAAGGCCCACTGCTGCGTAAAATATGTATCATTAGGGGTGACACTTACACGTCTTATATAGTTAGGTTCGGCGAATTCAACATTCGGATCCTGCATATATTTCACAATTGCTTCCTCTACAGCGATGCCTTTCGGAAGTCTGACGTGATCAATATTTGCCAGGGACAGCCTCCTGACGACATCCGCCCCAACAGCCTGGTGGGCATTTATTGAAGAGGTTGCCAGTTTACCTGCCCTGAATTTAACCAGAAGTTCACCCTCCCTGAACTTACCTTTATCCGCATGGGATAAGATCGATTGTACCGTGGCCTTTGCACTGCTGATTTCTCTGGCTGCATCACCGGAAATGCCCGTAGTTTTATCACTTCCGCAGGATACGAGCAAAAGAGCAATCGCCATATAGATAAATTTTTTCATCATCCACCCCTCTCCTTCCGTCTTTAATTACTTTAATTAAAAAGAGATTTTCGTCTATTACAGAATAAATTGAACCACATTAATGAGTTCTTGTCAAGTAATAGTTCAAGTAATTCTTGAAATATTTGCGGGTCTATCTGCAATGGGAAAAAGAGACAGGCAGGGGGGCTGATGATCGATATCCTTCCCAACAGATAAAATAGCGCTTCCCTTCTTCCCCTGAAAAAAATATTGAACCGGGCAAAAAAATGGCCGATAATGTGCTTGAAGATAATCGCCTGTAGAGACGAGGTAGGGATAATGATCTTTAAAGTCTTTGCTAAAGAAGAACTGAGAAGCTTTTTTGATACCTTGGCAAGTTCAAATAAAGTTGTCGGGCCTGTCGGAATCGGTAAAGACAGGCATGGCGACACCCTGTTTGCGTTTGAAGATGTTGACCGGTTCGGGGATCTCCGTCTCGACTACACAACCACCCGGCTTCCGGCAAAACGCTTTTTCCTCCCCTTCAGGGAATCTATGGCCTCCTTCTCCCTTGAAAAGGGTGACTGGAAAAAGGATATCAGTTACAACATCGACCGGCCGCATATCTTCTTCGGCCTTCATCCCTGTGATATCAATGCCCTGAATAAGCTCGATAAGGTCCTTCTGGGCAGTGCCTATCCTATGCCCTACTATGCCGTCAAGAGGAAAAACATGTTTATCATCGGCATTGACTGTACCCCCCAACCATACTGTTTCTGCCGCTCCATGGGCTCTGACACAGCGCTTCACGGCTTTGACATGTTCCTGACCGACCTCGGGGACCGCTACTTTGTCGAAATCCTTTCTGACTCTGCTTACAACCTGCTCAAAAACATCAGGACCTCTGATCCTGTTGAGGGTGACCATGTTCATTACATGAAAGTCGTCTCCGAAAAAACCAGGAAGTTTGTGACCCGGGTGGACACGACCGACCTGACCAAGATCCTGGACATGGAGTTCCAGTCAGATGTCTGGAAACAGTGGGGTGACCGGTGTCTTGGCTGCGGGACCTGCGCCAATGTGTGTCCAACCTGTTACTGCTACAATGTAGATGAATCGGTAGACATAAGCCTGCAGAGGGCCACAAAGGATAAGATGCTCTATTCGTGCACCGTCATAGATTTCGCCCAGGTTGCAGGCGGCCATAATTTCAGGCCGGAGCGGCATAGCCGCCTCAAATACCGGTACTATCACAAGCACCGGGGATTTGTGGAGGCTTACGAGGAGTCTTTATGCGTCGGCTGCGGACGCTGCGGTGAGTCCTGTCTGGCCGGCATCACCGTACCTGAGGTTATCGCGAGCGTAAGAGGGGAGGAAGTCTGATCATGGAAAACCGGCTTGCATTTAACGACGTTGTCGACCCGAAGCATCACCGGAAAAACGACCTTGGTTTTTTTGAATATACCTACAAAGCCGAGATCACGAGCATTCACCGGCTGACCGGAATGGAAAACCTATACCGGATCCAGATAGTCAATCCGGAAGACCGCAAGAGCTTCACTTTCCAGCCGGGGCAATTTCTCATGCTTGAGCTCCCGGGCATCGGGGAGGCCCCTTTCTCTATATCATCATCTCCGTCAAGACATGGAGACGTCGAGCTCTGCATCCGCAAGGCCGGGAATCTGACAAATTTCCTCGCGAGGGTCCCGCGCGGCGCCAAAGTCGGAATCCGGGGTCCGTTCGGCACAAGTTTCCCCATGGAAAAGATGTACGGCCAGAATTTATTTCTGATCGCAGGCGGCCTTGGTCTGGCGCCTCTGCGTTCAGCTATCTCATATGTTCAGGAGAATCGGAGCCATTTCAATAACGTCGATATTATTTACGGAACAAAAGAGCCTTCCCAGCTCCTCTTTACCTATCAGTATGATCTTTGGACTGCCGATGACATAACGCTGAGTATCACCGTGGACAAGCCTGATCCGTCGTGGAAAGGAGAGGTTGGGCTCATAACCGGAATCCTCGAAAGGATCTTTTCTGAACGTGACGATTCCTTTTTTAAAAACACCTACGCCATCGTCTGTGGTCCGCCGGTCATGTTCAAGTTCGTCTGCAACATGCTGACGCAGAAGGACATACCCATGGAGAAGATGTTCGTCTCTCTGGAGCGTCGCATGCACTGTGGCATGGGCAAATGCTGCCGCTGCAATGTCGGCTCGACATATACCTGCCTGAAGGGGCCGGTCTTTGACTACTGGACGGTGATGAACCTGAAGGAGGCGATATAATGGATTCGGGCCGACAGCAGTCAAGAACATACCTGGGCGTGCCTCTTTTTCGCCCGCGAGTAGGTTTTTTTGAACTCTCGTCCTGTGAAGGATGCCAGCTTCAGCTGCTGAACAACGAGGCTACGCTTCTCGATTTCCTCTCCCTCGTGGAGGTGGTTAATTTCCGGGAGGCGATGAAGGAGAGGTCCGAAGACTATGAAATCGCCTTTGTGGAAGGCAGTGTCACGAGGGAGGATGAGATTGAAAGACTCCGGAAGATCAGGGAAAACGCGGGGATCCTGGTTGCATTCGGATCCTGCGCCTGCTTTGGCGGCGTAAACCAGCTAAAGAACCGGTTCAGCCTTGACTGGGTCAAAAACGAGGTCTACGGCAACTCTCCCATAAAGACCGATTTCGTCAGGCCCCTGGAAGCAGTGGTCAAGGTTGATCTGAAGATATTCGGATGTCCTGTCAAAAAAGAGGAGGTGGAAAAGATCATAACCCACATAGCTCTTGGACAGGAGGTCGTCCATCATAAATATCCGGTCTGCATGGAATGCAAGGCAAATGAGAATGTCTGTCTGTTCGATATCGGAGAACCCTGTCTCGGACCGGTCACTCGCGGCGGCTGCGATTCCTGGTGCCCCACCAACAGGGCCGGCTGCTGGGGATGTCGCGGTCCTGCGGAAGACGCTAATCTGGAGCAGATGGAAAAGATTATGAAGGAAAACGGATTCTCACCTGATACGATCCTTGACCGTATTGAGTGTTTTGGAGGGTTCTCCGTGTATGCAGAGAAATTAAGAAAGGATCTGGGAGACTCGAGATGAAATTAGACTGCAATGTCAATATACACCACCTTACACGGGTGGAAGGACACGGCAATATAAGGATAAAGATTCAGGATGGAAAACTCCTGCAGGCACAATGGGAGGTCGTAGAAACACCCCGCTTTTTTGAGGCTATCCTCGTAGGGAAGAGATGGGATAATGCCCCGTGGATCTGCGGGAGGATATGCGGCATCTGCTCCATCGGCCATACCCTGGCCAGCATCAGGGCAGTAGAGAATGCATTCGGTATTATGCCGTCTCTGCAGACACAAAAGCTGCGCCTTCTTCTTAAACATATGGAGACCCTCCAGAGTCATATCCTGCATATCTACTTCCTTGCTGCGCCTGATTTTCTGAGCGCCGGGAGTGTATTTCCCCTCATTGAATCCCATCCCGCTGTGGTACTGAGGGCAGCGGGCCTGAAGAAGCTCGCAAATGACGTCTGTGACTCTGTAGGTGGAAGACGCCTCCATCCGACAAGGACCGTAGTCGGAGGGTTTACCATGCTACCAGACAAAAAGGATCTCGCCAGATTCAGGGAGCGCCTCGCAGATGCTGCGGGTGACCTGCTGCTGACTGCCGACCTTATGAAAACATTCAGTATCCCTGACTTTACCAGGGAAACGGAATTTGTCTCTCTGAAGGGTGCAGGAGATTATCCGTTCATTGGCGGCGAGCTGATATCAACTGACGGAGTTCACAAAAAAGAATACGAATACAGGCAGATGACAAACGAATATATCGTTGAGCATTCCACCTCCAAATGGTCACGCCTCTCCCGTGAATCCTTTGCCGTCGGTGCGCTTGCGCGGGTAAACAATAACTTTGACTATCTCCTCCCCGAGGCAAAAGAGGTCTGCCTCAGCCTCGGCCTGAAGCCGGTTATTCATAATCCCTATATGAACACCGTCGCCCAGTTAGTTGAATGCATCCATGTGGTAAAGGAATCTATCAACATGATCGATGAACTGCTTAATTCTCCCTGGACCGAGCCGAAGCAGCCTGTTATTGCGAAAGGCGGCGCAGGGGTCGGTGCGGTCGAAGTCCCGCGCGGCATCCTTTATCACAATTACGAGTTCGATGAAGCAGGGCATATCACCAGGTGTGACTGTGTTATCCCGACAAGTCAGAACCACGGCAATATCCAGTATGACCTTCAGGAGCTTGCGAGAAAATATGCAGCAGAAGGCATGCAGGACCGGGATATCGAACTTCTGGCCGAGATGCTTGTCAGATCCTATGACCCCTGCATCTCCTGCTCTGTACATTAAGCCGTCGAAATCACCAGCTCAATTTATCAGGAGACTTATCACTCCTGTTGATGCTCGTCCCTCCTGGCGCCGCCCTTTGCGCTCATTACCGAACTTGCCGGACAGTCGATGACGTTGAACGTCCCCCGAAAGCTTGTCACCTCTGCGCCGACCATCTGGACTGCATCATACGTTCCTGTAAGCAGGGCGTAATCAATAGTCGTGTTGTATGTTGTACTGAAAACAGAAGGCTGGAACCCGCTCTTCGTGAAATTAAGGTGTAATCCGTCGTTTCCAAGTTTAATAGTTCCATAGAGCAGCCTGTTCGTCACATTGCAGCCATATTCCCAACCGCTTATGGTAAATATATAAGGATCCGGGGTTTCGCTCCAGACCACTTTGATGTCATTGCACGACGTTGGCTGCTGAAGACAGAAAAACCCGCCGGCTATAGCCCCATCGGCAAAAACAGATAATGTGCCTAATACGATCAATCCCATCGTAATTATTTTCCTCATGACTATTCCCCCTTTTGTTGTGCAGTATATGCCCTTCTGCCATCTACATTTTCATCCCAAACAACATGGATTGTCAATCCAAAAGATACTGATGGTTATACGCAGCCAACCACTCTAATTCATGAATTTTAAAGAGATTTCCCTTGACAGATCGCTCCCCCGGCTGTATTGTCAACTATAATGGTATTGTGATTAGATAATCTCGGGGCTACCCTTTACAGGGAAGAAAAAAAAGGAGAGGTGATCATGGAAAAGGCAAAGGGTATCGATTTTGCGGCAATTCCTCAGACAGCCATCAGGGTCATAACATCGCCCGCGGCTTTCTTCAGGGAAATGCCAAAGGCAGGGGGCTTTGTAGAGCCGCTTATCTTCGCAGTTGTCATGGGGATTGCAGGAGGTCTCATACAGACAGTTCTGCATCTCGCCAAGCTGCAACTGGCTGTGGGAATGGGCATGGGATTGGCATCGATCATCATCATGCCGATCGTTATCGCCGTCTTCAGTTTTATCGGAGCAGCAATACTGTTTGTCATATGGAAACTCATGGGGTCTCAGGAATCCTATGAAACAGCATACCGGTGCGGCGCTTATCTTACGGCACTCACACCCATCACGACCATCCTCGGTATTATCCCCTATGCAGGCTCAGCCATAGGCCTCGTCATTATGACGTTTTATCTGGTGGTCGCGAGCGTGGAGGTCCATAAGATACCTGCACAGAAGGCATGGCTTGTGTTCGGCATTCTGGCAGCAATATTTATCGCGATGAGCATAAGTGCCCAGTTTGCTGCAAAAAGGATGGCAACAGAGGCGTTAAAGTGGCAGAAGGAGGCTGAGGAGGCCTCAAAGGTCATGCAGAAACAGGCAGAAGAGATGCAGAAGGCTGCAGAGGAAATGCAGAAAAATATGGGGCAGCAATCCGAAGAGGCAAAAAAGGCTGCTGAGGAGATGCAGAAACAGATGGAACAGATGCAGAAGCAGATGCAGAAAAAATAAGCATACTGCGCTTAAATCAAGATTAACGAGAAGGCAGGTCCGGACTCGGACGTGCCTTCTTTATTTTTCAGAAGCAGGCCATGAATTATGAGCAGCCAGGTTATGAAGCTCTGAGAATCATTACCATCTGGCGTCCGTCCATCTTGGGCTGGGATTCCACTGTTGCGATATCCCCCAGTTCCAACGCCAATCTGTTCAGAACACTGGCCCCCAGGTCCTGGCGGCTGAATTCCCGTCCTCTGAATCGAATGGTCACTTTAACCTTATCCCCGTGATCGATGAACTTCCGAGCGTTGCGCTTCTTGAACTCATAATCGTGGGTATCGATCATGGGGCGCATCCTGATTTCTTTGAGGGTGAGGGTCGTTTGATTTTTTTTGGCCTTCCGCTCTTTCTTGCCTTCCTCGAACTTGAACTTCCTGTAGTCCATGATCTTACATACCGGCGGCTCTGCCTGGGGGCTGATTTCCACGAGATCCAGCTCCCGTTCTCCTGCGATCTTCAAGGCCGAATCAACGTCCATTATGCCGATCTGCCCCTCATCGTCGACCACCCGTATCTCTTTTGATTTGATCAAGCGGATCTGGTTGTTTACGCGGGTCTTGTCTACGACCCGTCCGTGCGATACTCGTCTTTGATTAACTATGGTGTGTCCTCCTTTTTGCCGGTAGTCTTTGCCGGCTTCGTCCTGGACGTGCCGTGCACAACAATCAGCTTATATAGTGTAACATGTTTGCGATCTTAAAGCCGCTTTTGCTCAGTGGTTTTTCAGGGCTCACTCACAACCCTGCTGCTTTCAGCAGGCCTTTCTCCAAACATTGCCTGACCGCTCTCTTTGATGAGCTAAATTTTCACTTTTCTCATCTGCCCGCCTGAATTTCCGTATAAGTCATAAAAGGAAGGGCGGTTTGCAAAGGCCGGCCCTGGCTTGCTTCTTTGTCAAATATTTTTCCTGATGGTTATTTTTCAGGCTATTTCCAGTTTTTGGACAATGTCGGCAGCCGGGGTGAATACGAACTTTTTGCCTTCCTTTCGCATCTCAAGCAGACCCATATCCTTGAGCGAGAGCAGGTCCGTGCGCGCTGTCTGGTAAGTGACACCGTGCACGTTGGCGTGAGTCTCAATGGTGTAAACCTCCTGAGGTTTTTCTAGTGCGCTCGCAAGCAGCGCGCGCTGTCGCAGGTTTAAGGCCGGGTATTTCATGGCAAAGCGATATGCATTCTTCTTTTCTTTCTGCTTTCTCTCAATGTATGCGTTGAGTATTTCCAGTGCCTTATGAATGGCTCTGAGGTTATAGACAATGAAATATGTGGCGTCATTGTCATCCACCTCGGAATAAAGAAACGCCCTGTAATACTGGGCCCGCGCGCTAAGGATGGCGGTGGACACAGAAAGATACTCAAACAGCCAGTACTTATGTTTGAGCATATACCAGTAAAAGAGGGCCCGGGCTGTACGTCCATTGCCATCCATAAAGGGATGCACATATGCCAGCCAGAAATGAATTAGTGTCCCTTTGATGATCGGATTGACGAACTCGTTCTCCCTGTCGCCATTTGCGAAGTTGCAGAGGTTCTCCATCGAGGCGAGGATGTCTGCTGCCTTCGGCGGAACATGGAGGACCTGTCCGTCGCTGTCAAAGACATGTATTTCATCATCATCAGGCGTCCTGAACCTCCCGGCCCATGAAGGGTCTTCAAGGGTCTTCTCTGTTATGGAGGCGTGAATTTTAAGTATCAGGTCTATAGTGAGTGGTTCCGAGAGATGTTCTTTTAGCAGCTGCATGGACTTATAGTTGTTATATATCATCTGCTCAGAGCGGTCCTTGGGCTTTCTGCCTGTCCTGAGCATATCTTTGGCGACCACCCTTGTGGTCACCGCCCCCTCTATCTGGCTTGATGATATCGCCTCGTCGACCAGAGATCGTATCATATATCTTTGTTTCTCTTCCGAGTGGACAGAAGGGTCTTCAACCAGAATGGTCCCTCCCGCCTGTTGATCTATATAGTGAATCTCCCTAAGGACACCGTCCGGAAGCCAGTAGCCAAATGGGTGTTTGCTTGAGTCAGAAAGGGAGATGTATCGCGTCTGAACAAGTCGCGACATCTTCAGCACAGCCCATGCATATTCAGGGGTCACTCCTTCTGGCATCGGCTGGTATTTGAAATCATCCCAGTACAAATACTCGCTGTTCGCCTTTTTTGCTAATTCCATTGTTTCTACTATTTTGAGCATCAATTCAGGTTTGAGTCCTTTTGCTGCTTTTTGTAAATCTGGAGCTTTTTCCGGTATTTTCAAGGGGTTACCTCCAAATACTAATTTGACATTAATTAGTATTAAGTTAGTAATTAGCAAACTAATACTATATCTAAATACTAATTTAGTTTAGATTATTACTTGCCGGCTGTCAACAAATACTAATTTTAGGGTAATTAATAGTTAATTAGTATTTGCGACGGGCTTCACAGATATAATCTATGGTTGAACCAGTCAGATGATCTGCCATGAATCCTTTGATGGAGAGGGAAACGATGAGAGCAAGCGTCAACTCATCTCGGCCATACCTTAAACGCCCTCTTGCGGGTCATACGATATGCGCCGAACCCTCTCAAATCCAATGTAAATATTTCATCGGTTTCCATCTCCTCTGCCAAAACAACGAGCGTGGCATCGGCAAAGTCCATGGGAATATCCTTATATTTTTCCATTAACGAAACTGCCCTCGAAAGACTTTCCATGGATTGAGGCACAAGGGTCACGCCGCCCTGTAACACAAATTCGACACAACTTTTTTGCGCTTTGATCGTCGAGTTGAGAAGATAAAGCGTTTCGGTCAGGACCGGCTCTGTTGTGAATAATCTGCCTATAAACTCTCTGAAAAAATCGGCGCAGCGCCCATGGTTCTTTTCACTCCTGTCAAGCAGCGCAACAAGCGGCCCCGTATCCAGAAGGACATTACGCATGTTTTTTGAACTTTGTAAGGAGATGTCTCCTGTGCGCCTCTCCCAGGTCTGAAACACCGCTCCCGACACTGCCTATAAGGCCCTTAACCTTATCGTACGGCCTGCCTTCTTCAACGTTCGATTCGCCGAGAAACCGTTCCAGCGCAATCCTTACTATATCGGAGCGTTTCAGATGGAGTTTTCTGGCCAGGGTTGATATGCCTTTGTCGAGGTCTTCGGAAAGTCTCACTGTCAATTGCGCCTGCATTTAACACCTCCTCAATATGTGACTGCATTGTATTGCAATGCAATTCACTGTGTCAAGCACGCCCTGGGAAGGTGACGGGCGTTACCGATGCTACCGTCTGAAAATTGGGAACACGGGACCGAACCGGAGCTGATACACATTCCGGCGGCACTCGCCTTTCTTGGTTATGTGTCCTGGGAGTGTCCTGACGATCCTGTGGGCCGCCTCGCTCATTTCAAGAAGGTCAAAGGCCTGTCTTTGAACCGACTTGGGCCGCTGATGGGCCGGGACCCTGAGCAATTGGCTGACTGGTTGACTCGGCGTAATGTACCGATAGAGAGGAATCAGCGAATGATTACTGAATTCCTCGACGGGCAGGACACCGAAGAGCAGATGGAATGAGAGTTGTAACGCTATTGCTTAGCACTGTTATGTTGTAGCTTTATTAAATTATAATCAAGCAGGTACCGATATGCAGGGGCTTGGCCGAGGCTTGCTGAAGTTCGCTGTCCTTGCAAGGCGCTGGACAAGCATGGAGGGCGCGAAGGCGTGAGCTTGCTGCTGGCATGAGGTCGAATCGACTTATCCCCTTGCAAAGCCGGAATGTTCCGTGCGAAGTCAAAGGATCATGAAGGCGATCCGTGCAAGGGGCATGACAGGACTCCAAGCGTAGTGACTGAGCGACTGGGGGCTATGGCGAACTTGTGGCTGTGAATGGTGGGCGGGTTATCGTTTTTTCTTTATTTCCGTTACGATCTCATGAATACCCATATCTTTAAGCCCTTGACGTCGCTCTTTGCTATAATCTCCATACCCTGTCTCGAACTGCTGCAGAAACCGCACCATTCCAAGCGGTCCCAGCTTCTTCGCAACCGCTTCCAGCCCGGTCTTTCGTATAACGGCAGGGCTCATAGTTTGCGTGGTCATTTCAACACCTCCGTTACCCACCGCAGTGGGTTCTCAATCTTTAGTTTCAACATTTTCTTGTTATGGGTGGCCTTACTCAAAAAAAGGTCGTCTGTTGTGAGGAGAACATCGACCTTCGCGGTCTCTGCACAGGCTACATGCAAGGCATCCAAGGCTTTCAGGCCCACTTGCTTAGGTTCCATAGCTCGCCGTTCAATTCCCGCATCGACTTTGACATGAGTGTCATGCAAAGTTGAAAGAATCTGCACCTTGACTCGCTTGTCGTGATCGGGCATTTTCCCAATTTCAAAATCGATTGCGTCACTGCCTATCACGCGCCAACCGGAAATTCGGCTGTGATTATCGAAATATATTTTCATAGTTATAATTTATCAGATGAGCACTATGACTGCCAAGCCTTAAAAAAGTGGCGTCTTCTTGCAGCCCCTCAATACTGCCCCCGATCCAGGGTCCTGTACTGTATGGCCTCGGAGATATGGTGAGCCGACAGCTCTTCCGACGCCTCAAGATCCGCTATCGTGCGAGACAGCTTCAGGATTCGTGCATAGGCCCTTGCCGACAACCCGAGCTTATGCATTGCGGTTTCAAGGAGGCTCTGGGCGTCTTCTTTGAGTCTGCAGTATTTCTTTATATGCCGTGTCTTCATCTGGCCGTTACAGTAAATCCTGTCTCCCCTGAACCGCTCAAGCTGTATATCTCTTGCAGCAACGACCCTTTTTCTTATGTCTTCCGACTTCTCTCCGACATAGTCGGCAGAAAGCTCCTTATACGGCACAGCCGGAACCTCTATATGTATATCGATCCTGTCAAGCAGCGGCCCTGAGACACGCCTTTTGTAACGGTGTATCTGGCCGGGCGTGCATGTGCACTGATGCCTCGGGTCTGACAAAAAACCACAAGCACAGGGGTTCATCGCGCTGACCAGCATAAATGAAGCGGGATAGGTGATGGATGCCACGGCCCGCGAGACAGTAACCTCACCGTTTTCAATCGGCTGTCTCAGCACTTCGAGGACATTTCTCTTGAACTCCGGGATCTCATCGAGAAACAGCACGCCGTTATGGGCGATGCTGACCTCACCCGGCTTCGGTGTCTGACCGCCTGTAAGAAATATAAGATAAGCCAACTGGATTGAACCCCTCCGGCATCATAGAATGTCCTAAAAAAGACAATAATATCATTTACTTAGCGTCAAGCGACCAAGGCTTTCCCCGAGTTAAGAAACTTATAAGATATAAGCCAACTATTACAATATATAGTCCAACAATGTTGCAAAAATATAGAAGATATTCCAACAGTATGTAACTTCTTGAAAAAATTGGCCTAATCGCTATAATTCTTTATTATGGGGGCCAGGAAGATTCCGATAGGCATACGCACGCTGACAGCGGACTTCTACAGCTTTAAAAACCGTTGCCACGTACCGTGCGAATCTCTTCTGGAGAGAGACTTCTACCTCACACTTGAGTTCAAGAAAGAGGTTCTATCCTATAAAGCCCAGCCCGTTAGGATACACAAGAAGGGTCGTAAAAAATCCATCTATCCTGATTCTCTTGTGACCTTTACTCCGCAGTCCGGCTGCCGGCCACTTCTTGTAGAGGTCAAGGACTCTCAGGACCTTGATGACCCTGAAAAAGCCACAGAGATCAAACTGAAGGCCGCAAGCTGCCGAGAATACGCGGAGAATCAAGGTTGGGACTTCCAACTCGTGACCGACAAGGATATCCGAGGCGTCAGGCTCGACAACTATAAGTTCTTATATAAATACACCACTTCTCCTTCCACACTCCCGCAGTACCGTGAGACCATCATCCTTAGGTTGACGGAAAACGGTCCCATGAGCGTTACGATGCTAATGGAAGGACTCTTCCAGGACAAGATGGAGAGGAGCCGGGCCCTGCGTTGTCTGTGGCACCTGGTGCGCGCCGGGGAGACTATAATCAATATGGACAAGCCGTTAACAAATTCAAGCATGGTGGAGGTAAGCGATGCCGACGCTTAAACTTGGTCAAGGTAATATAGTTTATAAAGGAGATCGAAAGTACGAGGTCATTAAACATATGAACTTCAAGTCGATCCTGGTGAAGGATACGGAGACAGGCAAGATCGAGGCGGTGCCGCTGGGGCATCTCCGCGCCGAGCCGGAAAAAGCCCGAAAAGAGAAGCACGGTGAGGATGCGAAGCCGGAATTCATAAGCGATGCCCATTGGGAGATCGCCAAGCAACGGCTGGAGATCATCAAGCCCTTACTCTTTCGACGCCGAAGAAAGGAAGAGGTCCTCGCGAGGGCCGGCGAGTTCGGGCTGAATGTTACGACGCTTTACGAATGGATCGGCGCTTTCGAAACAACGGGCAGGTTAGATCTACTTGCCCCTCTTTATACCAAAAGAGGCGGGAAAGGTAAGTCGAGGCTAAAGCCTGAGGTGGAAGCCGTAATCGAGAACACGATCAAAGAAATATTGGAAAAAGGCCAACGCACGACGCTGGACCGGGTCATGGAGGAGGTCAAAAAGCAGTGTGAGGCGGTAGGCCTTGTTATTCCACATAAGATGACGGTCAGAAGAAGACTGATCGGTCGTTCAAAGACTAAGTTAAAGAAGATATTAAAGGGGGAAAAAATGAGCCGTCCGATAAGAGGTAAACATGAGGTTTCGGTGCCGCTTGAAGAGATCCAGGTGGACGAGAGCCCCCTAGACGTCATAGTTGTGGACGAAAAACACAGGCTGCCTATCGGCCGGGGATTCATAACCATTAGCACCGACGTTTGCGCGAGGGTAGTATATGGCTTCTGCGTTCACCTTGAACACCCGAGTTTCTTTACCTTCGGGCGGTGCATGAGCATGGGCATCCTGCCTAAGGATGGGTACCTTCGCAATATCGGCGTAAAAGGAGACTGGCCGGTATGGGGTCTTCCCGAAGGCGTGACTATCCATACTGACAACGCGAAGTGGTACCGCGGAAAGGATATGAAGAGATTCGGCGACACTTATAACCTCTCTGTGACATTCCGGCCGAAAAAAATCCCGGAGGCCGGCGGACACATCGAGAGGCTGATAAAAACCATCAACCACAAGCTGCACGAACTCCCGGGTTCTACTTATTCCAATCCGCAGAAAAGGGGAGATTACGACTCTGAACGCTGGGCTGTCTTGACTCTTAAAGAGCTTGAGAAGTGGATCGTGGAATGGATCGTCAATGTCTATCATCGTAAGGAGCACAGCAGCCTCGATGGAATGTCCCCCATTCAGCGGTGGGAGGAAGGCATTCGTGGCAACGATACGGCGCCAGGCATCGGGCTGCCCGACATAATCCAGGGGGACGAGGCGGAGTTTCTAAGGATCAGCCTTCTGCCGACTATCGAGAGGACGATCCAGAGAGGCGACGTAACAATTGAGCGCATTCCCTATTTCCATGAGGCGCTTGTCGCTGTCTGTGAGCAGGAGTGGGGCAACAGGACTAAGCTGCATCGCTTCAAAAGGGATTTGCGGGACATCAGCTTTCTATATTACCTGGACGAGGATCACAGGACCTACTTCAGGATCCCCTACCGAAATCCCGGATGGCCTCCTATGTCGGTATGGGAGCTCAGGAAGGTCAGAAAGATGCTCAGGGAAAAGCATATCTCGGATCAGGACCCGGAGAAGATCTTCGATGCCTACGAGCGTATGCGGAACATCGAGGAGGAAGCGGCCGCAAAAACAAAGACGGCCCGGCGGTCGCAGGAAATGAAGAGGCATCACACTGAGCAGTTAAAGCGTGAAGCTGCTGAGAGTAAGAGCGAAGCGAAGGACAACCAAACCGAGAGGATACGAAGCATATTCGCCAATGCTAAACCTGCTAAAAACATAAGAATCGCCGGTAAATGGGACAGAGAGAAAGGAGAAAATGATGACTGACCAGGAGTACTATGAAATGCTATTGCCCGAGTCTCGACGGGCTATCGACTTCGACCTTGAAGACAAGATCAACTTCGTATTGAGTGGGAAGTTTATCCCTTACAGGACAGCTGATGGCATTCTTCAGACGATGGAGGCTCTTCTGAAAGAACCCCGGAAGTCGCGGATGCCCTGCCTGGTCGTTTACGGAGACAGCAACAACGGCAAGACAAGCATTATCGATGAGTTCGTCGATAGGCATCCGCCTACGGATGGGCTTGAGAGCGATCCTTTGCCTGTGATCGACGTTGAGGCGCCCGGGGGCCCCGACACTTCGGCGCTTTACAACAACATTCTCGACAAGATTCTTATCCCTTATAAGAAGAGTCACACCTTGTCTCAAAAGGAGCACCTCATCAAATACCATTGTGCGAATCTCGGGACGAGAATGTTGATCATCGACGAGATTCATAACAGTCTTGCCGGCACGCCGGCTAAGAGGGCCTTTTTTATGAACTCGGTAAAGGGACTGGGCAACCAACTGAGATTGAATATCGTCGTCTTCGGCGTTTCTACTGCGTTATTGGCGACGAGCACGGACGAGCAGATACAGAGCAGGTTCAGGCCGATAAAGTTGCCCAAGTGGTTGCTCGATGAGGAATATGCAAATCTCCTGGCCAGTCTGGAGCTCACCCTTCCCTTCAAAAAACATCCGGGGATATCCACGAACGCCGAGCTGGCCACCAAGATTTATGATATAAGCGGCGGAGTGCTTGGATATGTCGTGGAGATCGTCAATAAGTGCGCGGTGAATGCCTTGGAGAAAGGTAGAGAGAGGGTCGGCCTTGATGATCTCAGGGAAATCCAGTTCATCAGCCCGTCTGAGCGGCGGGCTATCGAGCAGATTTGAAGCGTCTATTGAGCTTGCCTATAAGGTCAAGAGCTATCGCTTCGATCTGGATAAGCAAAAGTTCAGATATCGTGTAGAGCCAAAGAAAGACGAGCTGCTGAGCTCGTGGATCGTTAGGGTTGCCCTTGTCCATCTTACCGACCCCGCAACATTTGTGAACCTGTATCTGCCCGCCTGGAGAAATATACTGTGGACGAGGGATATTGATATCGCCGCTGACAACACTCTTTTGGACGCTCTCGCCATGAAAAGCGGGATTGAGCATAGAGAGCTTTACAACCATACTATCCGGGCTTACGAAGGATATCTGTCCGAAACAATCAATCCAAAGACGAGGAATCCATTCGTTCAGTCCCTGAAGAGTCGAGGTCGCGTTAAACTGGGCTACGGGATCAGGTTTTGCCCGAAATGCCTTCAGAAAGACGCGGAGCCCTATTTCAGGAGAAAGTGGAGACTCTCCTTCTCAACCGCATGCGTCACACATAACTGCTTCTTGCTGGATAGATGCCCTTATTGCGGGACCCCGGTTACTTTGTGTCGAAGCTTTTTGGGAAAAGTGTTCCCTGTATGCAGTAGGTGTCGGCTTGATTTCAGAACTGCGAATTCGGAGGATGTCGATCAAGGGTCTTACGGACTGGAGGCTATCAGGAGACTCTATGAGATCTTGGATACGGGTATGTTTAGGTTTGTGAACAGATATGCGTATTCATTTCTCTTTTTCAGAGTACTGAGGCAGTTTGTACGGATAACGAAATTCCAGGGTTATATCAGAGGTCTATTGAATCACGAAGTCTTGACGGAGAGTATCGATTTTACAGTTAAGAAACGGCGCAAGAATATAATCGACTATATACCCATTAGGGAACAGTATCTTGTGTTTTCCGGCCTGATGAAGCTGTTCGAGAATTATCCTCAAAACTTTCTATCGTTTTGTAGTCTCAACCACTTGCGGTTTACCGACCTCTGCAGAGACATTGCTCTATTGCCCTTCTGGTATGCCGAGGTCGTAGATAGGCTCAATCGAGGAGGCAAAAAGATCAACATCAAAGAAGTGCGCAATGCAATAGCCTATTTGAGTAAGAAGCAGGGGTGGACCTGCAAGGAGCATGTATCTAAAATCATGGGGGTATATCTGGATTACGGGAAGACGAAGGGGCTCAGAGAGTTATTTTATAGCGGCGGTTCTGGCCGTCTTCCAGGACAAATGGAACTTGACACCCTAATCCTTTGCCCTGATGAAAAAGTAATATATTAGAAAGGAGGATTGGAATAAAATGACTCAAGCTGCCACCAAGCTCCACTGTGGGTTGCGCAAGTACTAAGAAATGACAGTGATGCTAATTTTTAGGAAACGACCAAGTACTCTCAATGATTTTCTCAATGCGGGTTTAAAATAGCATGTTTCCTCGAAGCTACAACCTGGCATACGATGATATTCACATTATTCAGTGGTTACCACTGATATCATGCATATTAAAAGAGCTGTTATTCAATTATCGTTGGCAAATCTATTTTAGGATGAAGGCGATAGATGAGATCGAAGTGTATGAAATGTTACGGCAGACTGCAATACTTACCTTGGTGGCCAAGGCTGGCCCCGCCCCGGGCAGGGTCCCTGACCAGGGGTCGGCCCTGCCGAGGGCTTCCCAAAGCGCGCCACGCGCTTCGCTCCAGCCATTGGATGGTGTCGAGTTGAAATTCTCTGAAAGAAGGATTAAATGTGGCTCTCTTTGCTAGGCAAGAGATCAAATGAAAATGGACGGACATATTGCTCCTTTGGTTGATGCGCTAAACAGCATCCCGGGATTAACAACACATTATAGTTGCCACGGGCATTTCGGTCGACCCAACCCATGGGTGATATTTTCGGCGGACGATTTATTACTTCCTTATGTCCTTTGGAAGCGGCTGAAAAAGGTTTGCAAATCTTACCGCCCTAGTGGATTGAAGTATTTCTGGACTATAAAACCGTGGTTCAGCTTTTATGGCGGCCGCCCGGGATTTCAAATGGTCGGAAAACCGGTTGGGCACTACGGTTTTTTATCGAGAGGTTGTCTTCAAAAAGAAACTAATAGCCTCAAGGAGATGATCTTTCTTGATTATCAAAAGAATAGCGATAAGGACCATTGTAAATATGCCGGAGATAAACAGAGAATTTCTATAGATCCAACTTCTGCCAGGATTTTTCGTATCGCAACTTGGACACCTCTGAGCATCAGAAGCAATACTGCTTCTGCAAACATGACATTCAACGAGCTTTGCCATGAGGTAATTTATCAGATGGGCAGAATCAAGTCAAACAGAAGAAGCGAAATAATCATAACGTCGCCATTATATGCCGGATCTCATTTGTGGACCATAGTAGATATACTTGAAGCACTCAACTTCGAAGATGCGTTTAAGCGGAGCCCTGAGTTCGAAGGACATTTTCTTGAAGGAGATAGCGTTCTTCTGAAGATTACATGACGGAGCGCACCGAATTACGCTGGACCTCGACATCTGTCGACAGAGTCAAGGAAGAACCTTGTCTTTGGAGATACTGTATTGACTCCTCCGTCGGTCAGCTCGTCGCTTGCCGATATAGGCGGTGTCTTATCAAGGATTACGGTAAAAAGCTTTCCCGTCTCTGTGTTTAAGACAGACCCATCAGCGGGGCTTGATTAGTTGTCTGCTTTTGTGTAATATGTCTTACATATAGGAGGCAAAAACAAATGAGCACGACAATTACAATTCGCATTGATCCCAAAATTAAAGACCGTCTCGAAAAGCTAGCGAAGGTTACGGACAGATCAATGTCATATTTCGTAAGTCATGCGCTTGAACAGGTCTTAGAGCAAGAAGAATGGCAAATAGGTGAGATAAAGCGCAGGGTTGAACTTGCGGACAAGCCGGGTGCAAAGTTCATTCCTCATGAGGACATTGAGGTATGGCTAAAGTCATGGGGCAAAACAAAGGAGAGGAAGCCGCCTAAATGCGGATAGAGTGGTTGCCCGAGGCAGGCCAGGACCTTGTTGAAATTCGGCGCTTTATAGCGGCGGATCATCCGGGCGTTGCTGCACAAGTGGCTAAACGTATTCTTCATACCTTCGCCTATCTCCGTAATCATCCGGAGATAGGCAGGGTAGGACGGCTTCCGGGCATACGTGAACTGGTAATTCCCGGCCTTCCCTATATCGTACCGTACAGGGTAAAAGGTATGGCGATAGTAATACTAGGCGTTCTCCACTCAGCCCAAGAATGGCCAAAGGAGCTTTAATGGGAATCATGGCAACGCTCGATTTACAATAACTCGTCAAACAGGAAAAGAGTATTCCTAAAATTAGTTTTCTGCATGACGACATGACCAGCCCTCCCTCTTTTCTATTTATCAACATCATTTATCCTCTTTACCCTTTCTTCTTCGGTTTCTTTCGTGTAACGCGCGATGTATTTTGTTGTTGTATGTCCCAACATGTCTCTGACATCGGATTCGGAAAACTTGCCGCTTCTGAGCAGTTTGTAAGCTCGCTCGTGACGGAATGAGTGAGGATGCACTTTTATTTTTACGATCTGCTCTCCAGCTGCAGTAACAAAGGACTTTTCCGAGTGCAGAAATCCGCATTCGTGGGAACATTAAACCGCAACCAGATAGATGAACTGAAGCTGAATACCATAGAGCGTTTCGTCCGGATACGGCGTTGGAAAAAAAAAGAAGCTCTATGCCAATTCCTCCTTCATAAACTCGCCTGAGCAACTACCACGTTTATCTTCCTCGCATCTGTCTCATAAGCCAGCCTATATCTTTCAAACGTTGAAACAACCCTTGCCGACAGGCTCCATTTGGCCTGCCAGATCTTAAGCAATTCGTCCAGAGACAGTCTTACGGCTGTAACATCGGCCGAGATCTGCTCAAGCTCCTTAATGGCGCTAAGAATATAGCTTAGATTGAGCTGCGCCTCAGCCTTTGTGATTCCTTGATGATCCGTTATAAGATTCAGATAGTCAAGGGCAGCAGCCACGTGAGCCGCATCGGCAAATTCTCAAATTAATCGATGCATCATTTTATAGGCCATGGATCGACCATCGGTCTTTGATCGACGACTCCGTGCAAGTATGTTATTCTCTCGCCTAGTTCTTTCAGCTGCTTCTTTGTCAGCACAAAGGTTTGCTTGGTATCCTCTCGCATAACAACCCCGTAGTAATCCACCAAATATATTAAATCTTTTTCTACATTTCCCTTTAGTTTTACCTTGAGCCTAATCCTATCTTGAGCAAGAGGTTTTTTTGCTGGCTGCTTTTCCATCAGACCACGTAGCGTCCCAATAAATGCATGTTGGCCATAGAACCAAATGCTATAGTCCTGCCACTTTTCAATACTCTCCGAAGTGTCAGGGCCATATGGAACTACGTCAAAATCTATATAATAAATTCTCATGGTCGGCTCAGATGGCATTGTGTTTTCACCAAACGTGTTGTTAACGAGAAGGTGGACCACCAAAATAACGAGAACAGGTATTGACCTTATTCTGTTATTCATAGGTCACCCATGTATCAATTCTTTCAAGTTCCCCTATCGCCTTGGCAACAGGATTCTCATTATCTATGATATTCAACAGTTCATCATTCAAATAGGCGGTTCCAGTCTCTTGTCCGTATGCGTGCCCCATTTCATGAGCTAACTGTCGCGCAAGTGACGCGTATTTCTCCTCGCATTGTCCGCCACTCTTCTGCGTAACGTGAATTTTTACCTTTAAATTAGGATTCAGTCTTATTGTTCTTATACTCTCTCTATATTCAGGTTTTCCAACCGACGTTTCAAATAACGTAAACGTATTCGAACTAGATTTTAGTGCATCGTAAAGAACAAAACCTCGGGAGGTTCCCGCAACTGTAACAAGTGCATATTCCAGTCGTCCAGCTTTACTTGCATCAATTTTCATCCCATTCGTGTCGGTAAGGCCGATAGGGTTGTTAGCTGCATAACTGTATAGATTCATTCCTCCTGCAAATCCAGCTCCATCTCTCTCAATATACCGCCCCACCTGCGGCTTATAATCCCGATGCCAGTTATAATGCAGCCCCGTCTCCTCATCATAATACTGTCCTGGGAATCTCAGATTATTTGTCGCCGGTCCAGTTATCGAATACGCCTCTCCGAAAGGCAGGAACTCTCCTTCCCATACCTTTTCCCCTTTGCCGTCTGTCATCATAATCGGCGTCCCGAGATGATCGGTGTGGTAATAATACAGTACTTCGATTGAAGCTGTTGAACTCATCAGGCCCGACAGAGAACCGGCAGAGGCAACAAGAACAGGTTTCTTTGATTGTGCAACTTCTTTCTCCAGCTTCCTCGCATCTGTCTCATAAGCCAGCCTATATCTTTCAACAGGTGAAACAACACTTACCGACAAGTTCCATTTGGCCTGCCATATCTTAAGCAGTTCGTCCAGAGCCAGTCTTATGGCTGCTACATCCGCCGATACCTGCTCAAGCTCCTTAATGGCGCTGAGAATATTGCTTAGATTGAGCTGCGCCTCGGTCTTTGTGATTCCCTGATGATCCGTTATCAGAGTCAGATAGTCAAGGGCAGCAGCCACGTGCGTCGCAGCATCCCCTGCGACCGGCCAAGCCTGCAAGGCTGCAATGACTTGATGAAGGAGCTCTGCTGAGCTATTTGCTACCGTAATTGTGAGGCTGTAGTTGCCATAAAGCCGGTAAAGCCCATGGTTGCTGTATCTCAGCTCGGTTCCTATTTGGTAGTCACCGGCCATATCAGGCAGGTTTAGCCAGTAGCCAAGAGTTTTCTTCCCATTAGCAGAGAGAGACAAACTCCACTGAATGGGATTTCCTGTTTGTGTTGCCGCCGGCTTCACGCTATCAGCTGTTGTTTGAGACGGCAGCGTCTCCGTTACTTGTATTTCCACAGGCTCTGAAGAGTTATTGAGGGTTATCCTTATCGGCTCGTCTCCAAGTGCCCTTGTGAAGCGTTCCTCAGGAACTACATAATTTAGCGAATTCACAATCAGGGACGAGGCCTTCGCCTTATCCAGTGAGTTCAGCAAATCAAAGCTGAAAAGCACCGCTTTTCCTCGTCCGTACTGGTTCATTATGATCACCGGGTAGCTTTCTTTCTTGTCAGTAACCGAGCCGAGAGCTTGAGCGGTTGTGGCTGTGATCGTAGT
Source organism: Nitrospirota bacterium (assembly GCA_016217695.1). Classification (GTDB taxonomy): domain Bacteria; phylum Nitrospirota; class Thermodesulfovibrionia; order Thermodesulfovibrionales; family UBA6898. The sequence continues at coordinate 26,244 of JACRHE010000164.1, forward strand.
CTTAACCACCTTGCCCTTGCTCTGAAGTGTCGATAACGAACTGATGGGGCTTTCATTGAGATTTACTATCAGGTCCTTGTTCGTGCTCATCCCATTAAAGTCTACCCCAAATACCTCCTGAAGTGAAGGGAGCGCATTAGGCAGGGTTTTGATATATACAAGCCCTTCTCCATAGTTAACCGCCTCTCTCAGTTCATCTGTGAGACCGTCTGTCTTGAAGTCAACGAGGAGGTATGTATTGAATCTTCCATTTCTCATGGAGACCTTGAACTCGTCCTCTGTCTGAGGGATATAGTAGTTTAAACCTGATGCCTGAAGTATCGAGATCAAGTTGCTTACGGCAGTCTGCGTTGAAGGCGTCGATCCCCAGGCTCCGGCAAGCAATACAGGCTCAAGGGATAGCCCGCTGGCCAGATCGATAACGATCATCCGGACTGTCAGGGTCTTTTCAGTCTCTTCGTTGCCGAGGGTATCTATTGCCTTATAGCCGATGGTATGTTCACCCGCAACTGACGGAAGCGGGAATCCCGCAAGGTATGTATTCCAGTTTCCATTGTCTATTCTGTATAGTATTTCCTTTATTCCTGACCCTGCGTCAGCAGAGCCAAGGAAAAACCTTGTCTTTGGAGATACCGTATTGACTCCTCCGTCGGTCAGCTCGTCGCTTGCCGATATGGCTGTCTCAGGCGGCGTCTTATCAAGGATTACGGTAAAAAGCTTTTCCGTCTCTGTGGTCAAGACATTATCGGTTGCCCTGTGCTTTATCGTATGTGTTCCGTCCTGCAATGCAGAAAGCGTAATCGGACCGGCATAGGGAGCATATGAACCATTGTCAACGGCATATTCGATCTTCCCAACCCCGCTTCCGGTATCTGATGCCAGGATAGTTATGGGGGTATTGCCGCCTATATAGAGCGCGTTTTCTCTCCGATACTGAGGCATGCCTGCAGATATGGAACTTGAAGGAGCCATGATGTCGAGGGTCACGGTCAGGGTCTTCGGTTCCTCGATATTGCCTGCTTTGTCTATGGATCTATATGAGATCCTATGGCTGCCTTCTGAGTAACCATTAAGGCTGAATGGTGCTGTGTATCTTGTCCATAAGGCATTGTCATTAAGCCTGTATTCGGTGTAATTGACACCCGATGGGTTTTCACCCGGATCTGTGGCCGAAAGACTTATTGCCGCGGATGCGCTGATATAAATCATGCCCCCTGACTGGTACTTCGGCTCGCCGACGGCTATGGCTGTTGTAGGTGGGGTTACATCGTACCTAACATCAACCTTTCCAATAGGTGTGCTTCCAAGATAGATATAGTCAGTGACAGGCCTTCCTTCCTGGTCTGCCTCCTCTATGAGGTTTCCTGTCTGGTCATAGATGAAATATGTTGTCTTTCCGTCGACAGTCTTCTTCACCCTCTGTCCGTTGCCGTTATAGGCATATTCGCCGAGTACCTTTGAGTTTTCGACTGCCTTGATGAGCCTCTGGTTCTGGTTGTAAATGTACTGCTTCTGGTTGTCTGATATCGAATTACCGTTACTGTCGTAGGTGAAGGCAAAGGGCTTTACGCCTGTGCTTGAAATGAGTTTGTTGGCGCTATATGTATAGCTCGTTGTACCTGCCCCTGTTGTCTCCAATGTCCTGTTGCCGACAGGATCATAACTGTACCGTATTGGTCCCCATGGGCCAGTGGCCATTGTAAGCCTGTATAAGGCATCGTATGCATAGGTCTTGGTCTTTGCCGGATCAAGGGCGTCTGTGATTGATGTTATATTGCCGACATCGTCTCTTGTGTATGAGAGCTGCTTCAGCATCCCGATATTCAGGCTGTTCAACGCCCCTCTGCTGTCATATCCCTTTGTGGTCATGATACTGTTTCCGCCAGTGATTGACGATGCCGCTCCACCGGGGTTATAGGCAATGTTTGTTATTACATCATGGGCTATAGAGTCTCTTGTCTCTGTCACCTTGACTATCCTGCCTGCCGTGTCTTTGTCATATAGAACTGTCCTGCCGCTCGGATAAGTAATGGATGACAGGCTGCCGCTTGCCGTATAAGTATAGCTTGTAGCATATCCACGCCCGTCTATTGTCTTGGTTTCATATATAAGTCTGTTTGAATTGTCATAAGCATAGGTACTTATCCCTGACTGGTCTGTCATGGTGAGCATCTTGCCTGTTGTGTCATAGGTATATGAAATGTTCTGAGCTGGGTCAGGATAATTGATCGAGGTCAGTCGTTTCAGCAGATCGTAGGTATATCTGATGGTTATACCTGTTGCGTCTGTCTTTGTTGTTAGGTTGCCTGCTGCATCATATGAATAGGTCATCGCATGGCCTTGAGGGTCTGTCTCCCTGGCAAGCCTTCCGAGGATATCGTATTCATATGTCGTTGTATTGCCGCCTGCATCCGTTATGGCCGTGAGTTTGTCTGTTCCGCCCGTGCATGAGCCGCATCCCGTATTGCCGTATGTGTATCTCGTCACACCTCCGGCAGCGTCTGTGACTTTGACCACCTGGTTATTAAAGTTGAATTCATAATAGGTGGTGTTTCCGTTTGCATCGGTCACTGAGGTGCGGTTGCCCTTGGCATCATAGATATAGCTGCTTGCAGTTCCGCTGGGGTCGGTTACCCTGCTCAACTGGTTGAGGATATTGTATTCAAATTGAGTTGCATTGCCCGAAGGATCGGTCTGGGAGGTCATATTGCCCGCTGGGTCATAGGTATAGGTAGTAGTCCCTCCCGCAGGGTCGGTCGCGGTTACGAGATTATTATACTGATCATAGGCGAATGAAGTAATCCTATTGTTGGCGTCTCTCACGGAGATTATATTCCCGCGTGAATCATACTGATATGTCGTTGCCGCTCCCGAAGGATCGGTCTGGGAGGTCATATTGCCCAGATTATCATAGGTATATAAGGTCTTCTTCCCCTCTTTATCGGTCGCGCTGGTAACCTGACCGAAGGTATTGTAGGTATAGGTCGAAGTTTTGCCTACCGCGTCCTTGGCAGAGGTCATGTTGCCTGCCGTGTCATAGGTATAGGTGGTTGTGATTCCTCCCGGCTCGGTAGCCGATAGGAGATTGTTGCTGCCGTCATATGTCTTGACTGTCCTGTTGCCCAGCGGGTCCGTAGTCACAAGCGGGGCATTGAGAACAGGGTCGTACTTGTACGTCCATATGCCTCCATCTCTTTCCGTTACTGTCGCCATACTGCCTGCCTGGTCATAAGAGATTGTTTTTGTGCCAGAAGGGGTATATGAAGAGGTGACCATGCCATTGGAATCATACACGTAAGTCGTGGAATATCCTGCAGGGTCTATTTTCGAAAGCATCCTGCCGCCGGAATCATAAGTATAATGCCATGCGTTGGCTGCAGAATCCGTAACGCCCGACAGATTGCCTGTGGCATCATAGGCCAGGGTAATCATGTTCTGCGAGCCAGAAGCCTGAAGCTGAATGAGTCTGTGCTCGGCGCTGTATGCTAACTGAATGGATCTGCCTGTCGGATCGGCTATAGTTATGAGGTCGTTATTGCTGTATGTCAGGGTCGTGATGTTTGCATTCCTGTCTTTGACGGAGGCGAGCTTGCCTGACGAGTCGAAATGGTAGATCATCCCTTCTTTGGTTGAAAGGTTATATGTACCATCGGGATTATTAACCAATGTCGAATGTTCTCCTGAGCTGGCCTCAGGTATATAAACATTTCCGTTTGATTTGAAGAAAACTCTCTTTCCGTCTTCTTTCATGAGTGTCAAGGAGCCAAAGCCCCTTGTAATGTTCATATTGTAATTATGCGTCCATCTCTTACCTAAAGGGCCGGTATAGGCGTCTTTTGAGTTATAGGCAATTGAAAATGATAGGCCGTGGGGCATAGACAATATGTCCTGAGAGTGATAAAGATTGCCGCTTTCTAAATTGGCTGAAGATCCCATTGAAGTACTGTTGGGTGAACATGCCAGCTCAGCTTCACCAATCGTTATTTCAGTAGACCACAAATAATATTTATCCATCCTTCCTGCAGGTGCGACTGCAATATAAAAAATGTATTGCCCGGGCGGAAAAGCATTTAGCGGAATATTTCCGAAAAGACCTTCATCAATCGGGCCAATAGTCTCCGACCGCCATGGTTCAAGCGCTGACTGTAAGGCATTGTTTTTTCCTATCATCAATAGCCCAGGGTATACATATGCGGGCGGCTGAATCCCAAGATATATATCTACGGGGCCTGTAAATTGCAAAAAACTAAGATAAAGACTCAGGTTACCGTCAATGTACGCACCATTATCGGGGCTGCCAATGTTGCCCAGTGCAAGGGGCCGTGCTAGAAAAGGATCAGAATTCAGAGCAGGACTAACCATAGGAAGGTAATCTATATAGGAAGTTTGACCAGTAGGAACTTCCATGGCATCATCAAATCTAGCTGTAATGGTAATATCTTCAGTCAGAATAATTGTGCAAATATGCTCGATGTCGCCGGTTTCGGTGTAAATATCTTCTGCGATGTCGCAGTTGTCTGACCATTCGGTAAATGCTGAATTGATATCTCTTTTGGCTGTCAGCGTTACCTGGGTATTGGAGGCGAAGATTGCCTCACAAGCACCCCCACTGCTGCCACAATCGATTCCTTCAGGAATACTTGTAACCGTACCCCATCCTCTTACGCCGAATCCTTCCACATTCACATTGAGTTTAGGCTTGAGATTGAAGATGGCGGCTACTGGAGGTATTTCGGCATTTATCGTAACTTCACAAATTGTGCCTGCTTCCATTCCACCGCAGTTCTCCCAACCGCTAAACTCGGACTTCTCGTCAGGGATGGCTTCGAGTACTACAGCAGTGCCCACATCGTGCATTTCTGTACATATGCCATCGCATAAAATGCCGGGAGGCTCTATCCAAACCGTACCTGTTCCAGTGCCTGTGCTGGTGGTCACCGTAAGCTCGTATTGCGAAGTTATTCCAGTCCCCAATAAAAGTAGCTCTCCACCCGCATAAATGTTGGTACGATAGCACCCGGTGGCCCAGTCGCAACTATAAATATATGCCGGAATTATTACATATGCTGTTCTGAGCGGATTAGCATATGCTGGTAGGGGCAAGGGTGAAAATTCAATATGGAATTCACAGACGTCGCCATAATATAGGACATTACCGCTGCAGTCATCGAAATCTATTGTAAAGTCATAGTAATTTGAGCCTGTTATGTTGAGTTCCGGGTACACTTCCACAAATGTGTTTGGAAGTGTATTTGTGAAAGTGAACCACGCACCTGAAGTGCCTCCAATGTTGACCTCGCCAAAGTCATAATAAGCCGCAATAGCGCTGTCGACAGACATAAAAAACATTAAAGCAATAAAAAAGATGCAGAGCGATACTAAATTCTTTGTCTTATTTTTTGTCTTCATCTGTTTTCCCCTTATGAACCCCTAATGACAGCATAGTTATTGAGATGATTCTTTGAGCACGATTAAATTGACGACCCCGCATTTTTCCTTCCCTCCACTATTCGCTATCTAAAAATAATAAAGCCCACTCCGAAAAGAGTGGGCTTCGAATTCGCATTTTCTCTGCCACTTCGACGGCCCCTCGATCCTGAACATTCAGGACAGGTGGCTTTGTGTCGCCCGGTTACCCGGGGTTTACCTTTTCGGTGACTACGGCTTGATTAGAACATAATGAAGATAAAACATCAAATTGATATTCCAAATCAGTTTATAAGTTCTATTTATAGATGATACCTCTAGCTCGTAATGTTCGCCTTCAGAAGAACCGATGGCTGATCATCGATCCTGTTTATTTATCATTCTCAAATCTCTGAAGCAAAAACATCGTCGGAACCAGATTGTGCCCTTCTTTCTCTCTCACCTCATAGTAGAAATCGCACCGAGCGCATTCTTTGAACTTCTCTACAAATTCACCCTGCCCCTTGTCATTGCATAGGGTGCCGGATATAATCCAGCAGGTCCTTCCTCCGTTTTTACCGTTATGGATTCCATCGAACCTCACATCTATGGAGGCAGGGCATACCCCTTTCTCAAAAGCCCTCTCTCCTCCGAGCTCTCGTCCGCACTTCTTGGATTCCCAGCAGTTATTCTTCATTTGTCTGAGCTCCTGCTCATAACTGGATAAGCATATCTTATGCCCGGTTATTCAGATCAAAACATGGGGTTTCTAGTGCTTTTCACTTAAAACCTGCCTCTTTTTGTCAATGGTTGTGACATATGGCTCAACTTTCAAACCAGATTCCAGGACAATAAACTTTGGTTAAAAAGAAAAAGGTATTTTCAGGCATCCTGCCCCCACTGTGCCACGTTAATCGCAGCCCTCTACCACAATCTTACGGATGTATCCCGCTTGCACTATCTTTTCTTAAAGGGTGCACGCATTTGGACCAGTCATATGTCCAAGAGCCTGGCTGCCGCTCTTTACCCACTCCGCATCTGTAAGAATCAGAACAATCGAAGCCAACCAGTGCCTCATTGCCCCTTCCATTAGACAGATATTCGAGCTTTATATGAGCGGTTTGCCCTGATCGCTCACAAAGGTAGCTGATTCTTTGGATCTTCCTTGTCGACATCGTATTCCCCCTCTTGCCGGATTAGGCTATGTCCTGAATTGCTTTTTAGATTCCTGCCTCTGGCTTTGCAGCACTCTACTCGCTCTTATTTTATCGCTACCGCGCCTTTGACCTGGAACTCTTTTTCGGCATAGGACCCGACTTGCATTCCGGCGCTTCAGGATGACATGCGCAGTATTTCTCGTAATTATGGACATGATACCCTCCGTGCTTACGATCCCTGTGTCCACCACAGGCATCCGTCCTGCCGCCATGGGCAAAGGCAATGGAACAGATAAAAAGCAGGGTCGCTACTACTGACAATATTGATTTGATCATTGTTCCCTCCTGTTATCTTTTTTCATCGCGGTTTACATTCATCATACTTATCAATGTCATTGACATCATATTTCTCGGGGTCCAACAGGACTGGCCCATCCGCCTTCGGCGTACAGCTGTAGTCAAAAAGCATTATAGACTTGCTTTTAGGATCTATAACCAGTAGAAGGTAATAGGTCCCCTTTGGTTTTACATCGACAGAGTATTTCTTCAGCGCCTTATAGTAATCTTCCGGTATCTTGTCCCTGACCAGCTCCATGAACTTATCTCCGGAGAAGTCATCAGGGATGGCATTGCCGTATTCGCCTATCACCTTGTCAGAGGAGAAAGTAACGGCTGACGACAGAATCCCATACTCTCTTCTTTGTTCCTCGGAAAGAGCCAGACAGGAACTCGTTGAAAAAGCAAAGACAACAAGGATAATGATTGCATATATCTGTTTTTTCATATCACACCCAGTAGGTTACCTCTTTACGGGGCGAATCCATATTGACTCCCGTATCGAGGTTCCAGTTTTTGACGGTTTCCTTTAGCGTTATACTCGATCCCAACATTGAATAGAGCAATCTCCAGACTGTGACGACATTGCTGACAGCCTTCTCGAATCCTTCCCCTTTGAACGATCCTGTTGTGCCGTCCGGCAGCCTGACCTCCTGATAGTATTTCTTATGAAATTGCGGGTACCTGGAGATTATCTCGGCTTTTGTCCTATAGAGGTATCCCTCGGCCACCCCAAGATGCCTGAACAATGCCACAACGTCTGAACCGCCCTCGGCTGTATCGACAGCCTTCGTGTAGGTTTCAAACCAAAGGCCCGGGTGCGCTTCTTCTTCCTTATCCTGATAGTTCTTCGACACTTGATCTTTCCAAAACCGCATTAACTCATCAAAGTATTGAGAGCTGCCGCAGAATTTCAGGGCGGATGAGAATTCGGCATAGTAGATGTCGTTGTTCTTGTATTCGTTAAAAAGCAGGGAATCCTGGGTCATCTCGCAGAGCCGGTGTTCTTCCTTGTTCTGCTCGTAGGGACCGACAGTGGCCTGGACAATGGGATGGATGGTGGCGTCGGCTACCAGATGCGAGATATATCCCATAAGCCATACGAACTTGATTTCGTCGGCTAGACTCGGCAAGGGCTGGAAGGACTTCAGGGCCTCGTATCCGCTTGCCGCTATGCTGTTAGTCTTCTCATAATGCATAACGTCCGCCCAGTTCACTCCGCCGGTCTTCAAACTCAAATAGGGCAAGTCCGGGCTGGCCGCACCAAGAAACAGGAATTCCGAGTGTTTGTTTAAGAGACGATACAGGTCCAGTTTGAGCGTCTGGCTCCGTTTTGCTACGTCACAGATCAGGAAATGAGTAAATGCCCCTGCCATTATTTATAGACCCCTACGACTATGATCTCGTACGGCAAGCTCCAGTTCAGGACGTCGGGCTTTTCCTTTGATTTCTCTACTCTCCATGATACGAGAGCGAGGTCTATTCTCGGTATGCCCAGGACATGCACTCTCTTGCCCTTTTTAAAGTTCTTGATGGCTTTGTCGGGAGGGGTATCTTTAACAAAGACCATGCGGACTTTCCGCACGAGAAGTTCTCCATCGAGGTCTCTTACGGCAGCCATGACAAACCGGCCGTCTTCAGTCTCTTTTTGCTCATCATCCAGTATTTCCATCATGAACTCGACGTAGTTATACCCGACCATTCCGGTCACAAGGGATGTCGTAGTATCTCCTGGAATGATCCTGAACCGGGTGTTTTCGTATTTCACAAAGGCGTCGTGGGCATCTTTGGTCTTAAAACCCTGAATGGACTTGAAAGATCTCAGGACGCTGATATCGCCTACACGAGATACTGGATGGATCTCGAAGACGTGGTCAGGGTTTGACGTCTCAAAGGGATCGAGTCCTTCGCCCTGGATCTGATCGGTTCCCCCGGCATGTTCGCACCACAGCCTCCATGCCCCGGATAATTTGATGGATTTGCCGGTTCCTTCGACTTCGTGGACCAGGTCGACAGCGGTCTTCTCGAACTTGGCGTTCATTATTTCAGCCACGACCGGTAGCTCGACTTCCGGAGAGCGGCCAGCTACATGCAGGTCTCCGTCTTTGCTCGGCGCATTGGGTTTCTTGTGGGCCATATCTACTGTAAATGTCGTATCGATCGTTGCCCTGTTTTTGTATTGCTCGATAAAGGAGTTCTTTAGGCTTATCGTTACCTCCGCAGAGGACACGACCGGCAGGCATAAAAGAACGGTCAGAACTATGCTTAATGTTATGCCATTGAATATTTTTGCGAGATTACTGCTTCTTCTGATTTCCATCTGACATCCCTCCTTACAAAGCGATTATTGTTTGATGCAAGCATGCCGGGGTTTGTTCAGACTGATTCCCGGCATTCTTCTGGTCATCTGCTAAAGACATTAGACATCCCCGAGATGTCTTCCATAAGCTCCCTCCTTTTACCGAGTTATTGTTGACGCCTTTATCTGCGGCAGCCGTCTCATGGCCTTTGCCCGATATCCGCAAGAAATTACTGCGCATAGCCGTTTTGTTCCCTAAGTTCCTAAAGGAAGGCGTCATTTTCTGAAGCGCCCATTCAATCCGGATCGATCATGCCTTACTCTTTTTCGAGGTCCTTGAGGTCCAGTCCTATGCTTTCCTTCCCGGTATCTTCCTTTGTCGGCTTCTTTTCTTCTTCCTGCGCTCCCTTGTCCAGATACTTACTGAGGAAACTGAAGCCTGTGTAATTGCCGATGAAGCCAATCGCAATCGCTCCCCAGAAATCATTAATGGTAACGCGTATTAGAAACTGCGTCTCCGAGATTCTGGCAAGCAAAATGGTAATAATAACGCTTAGGAGGATCGAGCCCAGGATGCCTAGGATCTCTTTCCCGTACGGAAGGTCGAAAATCTTTCTGGTCAGGCTTTTCGGGAATGGCGAGGCATCTGTCTCAGATGTTTCAATGGATACCTTTATGAATCTCCTCCTGGCCACCGGCAGTATGAAATAGGCGATAAGCCCTCCCAGGGCAGAGCCCACTATGATGACAGACTGAGGAGTCGAAACAATGATCTTCTTGCTCTGGGTTATAAGGCGGTAATTGTCCTGAGGGAACCTCGGGTCTGTCCAGTACTTGGCTATCACGGATATCTTGTATTCGCCTGGAGAGAAAAACAGGTAATTCAGCTCGGCCAAAATGATTGAGCTTATATTCCTCATCAACGACCAGACATTGCCGTCCTGAAATCTGGTTTTCTGGGAAGTCGTCCAGAAGACATTGTAGGTGTCGCCGGGCTTGATCAATATGGAACGATCATATACGCTCTTGGTTACGTCTTCGATGGACTGGGTGGGAAAGAAAGCGAACCACTCATTGATGCCGGTGAACTGTTTATCGAGTTCGGGCGGCAGCACTAAAGTGGTGTGCAGGCTCTTCAGATATACCGTGCTGTTTGAAATATTCTTTATTTCGGCCACTATGCCGAGGCCCGGTCCCGCTGTCGGCTGGTTCCTTGAGGCCTCCAGTTTCAGGTCAATCAGATTGTTAGTGACTGCGGGAGTGTCTGTCACAGGCTCTCCCTGAGTCGACGTTCCTGCATAAGCCAGCCCGAATAATGCAAAAAGGCATAAGGTTACATAAATGAAATTCTGCAGTGTGCGTGGAAAAAAAGATTTGGATGACATCATTTGACCCCTCCTTGTACTAATCCCGTGAACCGCCTGTTTAGAAAAATGTATCAGAAACCAAAAAGGTAATGCAAGAGCAAAATCACACCATTGACTGGGTATCTGCAATTGTGAGATAATGCGTCGAGCTTATTAAGAAACAAGAATGCGAGTTTCTTAAATCTAGCATCGTACTCGGAGGGAAAAATGTCAAAAAAACTCATCGCTTCGTTTTTATTGGCTTCGATCACTATTTCTTTATTAGTCGCAATCATATCCGTAGATGACGTTCTGGCGACTTCAATACAGAGGATGCTACCTGGACAGCGCCGATCTGGGGATCTGAGATAGGTCATTAGAAGGGTTTCTGTAATGACAACGATGTCTATAACGCACCGCGAAGGAGGTTTCTAATGCCCGGAGCTTTTGCGCACATGATCGCCGCCGACCTGGCAAAAACCAATTTGGAGGCAAATAAAATAAGGCTTCCGACCTTGATACTTAATCGCCACCCCCAATGGCTTCAGGCTGGAGCTGTGGGGCCTGATTATCCCTATCTTCATCACGTTCTAACCAGTCATGACAAATCCGACAGCTGGGCAGATATCCTTCACTATACAAGGACCGGTGATGTCGTGCGCACTGGGGTAAAGCTCATGCGGGAAAGGTATCAGGCCGAAAAAGGAGAAAAAAACTTTCAACGGGCTCTTGCGTGGCTTTATGGATATTCATCTCACGTTATTCTTGATGCCAGTATTCATCCTGTTGTCAGATCCATAGTCGGAGAATATGAAGATAACAAACCCGAGCACAGAACGTGTGAGATGTATATGGATTCATATATCTACAAAGAAACTTATGCTGTCGAACTGGATAACAGTGAATGGTCGGATTATTTGAGAGCGTTGACGGATGGCAAGTCAGGCGGAATGGATGAGTCTGTGGTTAAGCTCTGGGATGCAATGCTTTTAGAGGTTTATCCTGAGGATTACGCAAAGAACCCCCCACTGATTCATGAATGGCACAAAGCATATGTGAAAAAGCTCGATTCGGCGGATGTGAGATTGGGATTTTTCCGGCATATGGCCGCTGAGAATGGGTTTGTATACGCGCTGAGTTCCGAGATACCCCCAAACAAAAAGAAAGAATACATTGATAAGGCCACCGTCCCTGAACATAATAGATTCGGAAAGCAGATCATGAGATATGAGGAGATCTTCGATTTCGGGGTGAAGAACGTGGCTAAGTTCTGGAAGTTGATAACGGAAACGGTCGAAGGTGCCGGGGATACAAACCTTGCCGGATTATTAAACTGGAATCTCGATAAAGGAACCGTAGACCCAAAAGGAGAAGGCGATGCGACGCTCTGGGTATAGTGTTCTCATAATTCTGCTCATAGTTTTTGTCCCTCTTCTCGGAGCTTGTGATGAGAAAAAATACGATGAAAAAAAGATGGGACAACTTGCTACGTTTGTAAGGGTAATAATGGATATCGTCAGCACCGAATATATAGATCGTCCAATTCCAAAAGAGGTTTCAGAAAAACAGATTGTCGAGATAGTCAAGAAAGATAATACCGACTTTCAGGAACTGAAGTTGCTTGATACTTATGACATAGTTATGGTGTCAGACGGAGTTCAGCTGGGAGCTGTAGTCTGGGACCCTGATAACGGTAGAAAGCTTATTCAGGATCTTCGTTGTACCAAGAGCCCTGACGAGCTAACATGGAGTCAGGTTGTTTATGGCCAGGAATTTACTTTAAGCTGGGGGTTGTGCGCAAAGTAGCCATTAGTTAGAGAACGACCACGAATGGTATGCTCCATAAGAAATCCCCTTTAAAGACAAAAGCCGCTAAGGTATGCCAGGCAGTCTTTGGATGAGGAAATTAACCGCATCTTCGACGAAAAGATCGGATTTCATTTCTTAATAGTGATCTTCTTTATTGCACTGACCCTGTTTGAATGGTACAGGTGGTTTCTGAAGATTTCCGTCAATCCTAACACGTACTCAACCGTCCTAGCGACACTAATCGTAGCCTATTCGATCAGAAAGATATACATTCTCAAAAAATGCATCAGGCGGCTACAGATGGCGAGGAACGGAGAAAGAATAGTCGGAGAATCTTTGGAGTTTCTACGTGAAAAGGGATCGTAAGCTTCCCCATCAGGTTGACAGTTGCAAAGTAGAGGTTTCAGCATTTTGTTCCATGTATTCAGCCGGTGTCAAGTCTCCCAGCGCATCATGAGGCCGTTGCTCGTTATAATCGATTATCCACCAGTATGTTGTTTCTCGGACTTCCGTTAAGCTTTCAAACAAATAGAGGTTCAGAACTTCCTCCCTGTAGGTCCGGTTGAACCGCTCAATATAGGCATTCTGATTCGGCTGCCCAGGCTGGATATATCGTATCATCATACCTGCGGCTTCAGCCCAACTCACAAACTCACCACTTAGGAACTCAGGGCCATTATCAACCCGAAGCACATCCGGTAGGCCACGGGTCAGCCCTAGTCGCTCAAAAACCCTTATAAGCCTCTTCGCTGTTAAAGAGGTGTCGATCTCGATGGCAATTGCCTCTCTGTTGAAATCATCGATTACGGTGAATGCTCTGAACCGGGTCCCCGCATACAGTGCATCGCTTACGAAATCAGCAGACCAGACATGATTTGGCCGCTGTGGCACCATCAAGGGCTGCCGTGTTCTCTTCGGCAGTCTCTTTTTAGCCCTGCGCTTCTGGTTCAGTTTCATCTGACAGTACACTCCATAAATCCTCTATGATTCCAAGGGTATTTCTTCTGTCTCAGGAACTTGCGACACTTCCAGAAACCCCATGTTGCATGCTTCTCTAATACACCACTGATTGCCATAATGACTTCGGCATCTCGATCAGCGCTTGACCGTGTGCCACTGTAATAGGCCGCCAGGGATAATCCGATGCTCTTGCAACTTCTCTGCACTGACAGGCTGTGCTCTGCTACCAGATACTGCACTGCCTCACGCTTTTCAGATGGCCTTACAACTTTTTTTCAATCAGATCCTTCAACGCCCTGTTTTCAAGCGCCAGATCAGCATACATTCGTTTCATCTGGCTCAATTCCCGTTCAATATCTTTCATCTTCTTCAGATCAGATGCCTCCATCCCCCCATACTTCGATTTCCAGTTGCAGTGGGTCTGATCGCTGATCCCATGCTTGCGGCATAGGTCCCTGACTGGTACTCCGCTGTCCGCTTCTTTCAGGACTGCCACGATCTGCGTCTCGGTAAATCTCGTCTTCTTCATTTAGAACCTCCTGACTGTTATTGTGCCAGAAAGCTCTACTTATCAGGTGTCTACTTCTTAGGGAAGCTTACGCATGTAGTGGGTCAGTTTGATTTTTATTTGTGACATTGACATTTCTGACAGTAGTCTATATTTTATTACAGTATCTTTCATGGCTTTTATTTGTTCTTTGGAGGGACATTAATGGGTCTTGATTTACAGCTTGCCTACTTACTTTCTCTTATTGGTGCTTTCGGTTTTCTTGGTGGATTTATTTCTGCAATATATGACCTTCAAAGTTCTCCTCCAATAGCAGTTGAACATGGGGCTATCATTGACTGTAGTGATTGTAAATGGAAATTTTCTTATTTATTTGAAAAAAAACGCATTGTTTGGACTTTCTTAGGCAGGGGGTTGATTGGTATCGCTGGCGCTTTTAGCATTATGTTGGTAGGTCTTTGGGTCGGTAAAATTACCGTGGATATGACTCAAGGCAATCAAATATTTATTATTAGTTTAGCTTTGGTTTCTGGGACCATAAGCTATAGAATGCTACCTAAAATTGGTCACAAACTTGAAGAACAAATACTGAAGCAGAAAATGGAAGAAACGGAGCGATCTGCCAAGACAGAATCAAAAAAGGCAGTAGATTTTTCATCGGCCATGAGTGCAGCAGAAACGGCACTTAGTAGAAATAATTTTTTCGAGATGCCTCAAGCCATAGCTATGTTGGAAGCCCTGCGGCCAGCATTTCCCTCACATCGGACGCTTCATATTTATCTGGGCCGACTTTATAGAATGGGCAAGAAGTTTGATAAGGCAATACTGGTGCTGCGAGATTTTATCAACGCATTGGAAATAGAAAAATCTAAGGGTGTGGCTTCAGCATCTTACGATGCAGATACTGCTGCTGCTCATTACAATATTGCTTGTTACCACGTGCTGAAGGCTTTTCAGCCTGAAGTATCAGAACAAGGGAAAAATCGTCTTATCGTAGAAGGTATGAATGATTTAAAAGAATCACTAAAACGATATCCGACTGGAATAGAAAAAGCAAAAGATGATGATGATTTCAAGTTTGTTAAGGATAATCCCATTTTTCAAGCTTTAACTAAAAAGAGCCATGAAGATGTCATTTCTCCTTGACAAGAAGAAAGTATCTTCTATACTGTAAGTGTAAGGGAAAATTGGGTCAGCAAATATAGAAGAAATAGGGAGGCAGCACTATGAAATTATTGAAGGAATGGGGGTTTTAACGGATATACTATAAAAGGTATAATTGTTATAAACCTAAACTTCAAAACCCCCGAATACATTGAATCTATTTGGGGGTTTTTTCGATGAATTACAGTAATTTTAATATATCCTCAACGTCCCAGACATGATCCGTAACCTGCTTCCATGGCGGGGGTATCTCTCGATAGTGTCAAGAATCTTTCGCACATTTGATCTGGTGGGACCTCAACTGGTTTGCCCTACGCTGCCAATTCCCTTGCCTGATCTTCAAGCCGATCCATCTTCAGATACTGTCTCAGTCCCACTTTGTCCCTGTGATATGCCTGAGTCTAGCCGCCACCAGCATAAGCGCTGAGTTGCCGTCAGGGAATGCCCCTACCACCCGCGTCCTTCTTCTGATCTCCCTCATGATCCTCTAAGGGGATTATTCGTCCGAATCCTCCTGGTGATGCTCTTCAGGGAAGGCATAGTAGCTCAATGTCTCCTGTATTCCTAAGCGGAAATAGTTAATCTGAAGGTGTTCCAGCAAGAAACAAGACCCCTCTGCACCTCATGCTTTCAGAGTGCCGATATACTTGCCATAGGTGTTGGGCATCTTCTTATTATCCAAAAAATCGACGGAATAACTTTTCTCGGAAGGACATAAATGTGCGTCTGCCCGGGATCGCATTCCAGTGCAATATGGCCAGCAGAATTCTGAGTAATTGTGTTATAACCCGCGTAGTAATTCAGATCCTTGGATGGCGCTTCACCTATTATTACTACCTTTGGTTTCATAATCTTGAGCCAGTCTTCTGGAATTTTGCCGGAGTCTCTGCCATGATGAGGCGCGAATACTACATCAGCTGGAGCCATAGTAATTTTACCCTTTATCTTTTCCATGAAATTCGTTTCCATATCACCCATCCAAAGGACTGTCGCTCCATCCTTCAGGCTATATTGGATTATGGGAGAGATATTATTTGGACTGCTTCCCTCCTTGGCTTTCTTCAACTCATCCTTGTAATCCTCGCCACTTGTGACGGGCCAGAGAATCCTGATTCCAGCACCGCCCCGCTGCTCGTCCGTTTCGTTCAACCACGCTCTCGAACATCCTTGAAAAAGATAAAAAGCTTTTCCCGCATCATCCCTAAGAGCACAGTATTCATCAAAATCATCGGTAGGATCTGACTTTGTGGCCTCGTTCTTGACGCAGTAAAAATTACGGATCGGCATCTTTTCATTAAGATAAGCTAAACCCAGAATATGGTCATCGTCAGGGTGGGTTGAAATAAAGCGTGTTACATTTTTGCCCTTAGATTCTGCTTTAAGCTCTTTGATTATTTCTCTTCTTTCCTGATCAGACATACAGCAATCAATAATTGTAAAACTGTCAGTGCCATGCTTGATATAAAACATATCCCCTTCGCCGACGGAAAATGATTTGACAATGCTCACTTTATGGCCTTACGCACGGTACCGCTCTGATCGACGCACATGCATTGAATACTCGGGTTCTCCCCCATATCGGTCTCGATCTCAATGAAGGTGATGGCCATGCCCCGATCAAGATAGCATGATCCGGCATTATATACATCCACTCCTAGCCGGCTTGTTTTTCCTTCGTCCTGATGGTGGGTGTGACCAAAGACAAACCAGCGCGGAGGTTTTTCGTATCCACAGAATTTTTCCAGGTAGTATTCGATGTTGAGGAGCTGTTTTGAGGAGATTTGCTTGCCCTTAATGCCTTCTCCGGAAAAAATAAGCCTTAGTAACCAGTCGCCACATTTGTTTTTGAGCTTCTTGAGTTTGTTGCCAACTGCGTCAGGGCCGACTATGACATTCACCAAGCTTCGCCAGAATATTGTGAAGGAAACGGCATTGGCTACAGTCTGGTATTGCGCAGTCTCGATGAATACCCTGCGTTTAGCCTTTTTTATGTCCGCTGGAGATGCAAGCTCCCGAAAATGGTCAGAGAGGTTATTGAAGCCAGTCTGCGTAGGATCCAAGTAATGCCCGTGGGTGAGAACCATCATCTCTTGCTCCTTGCCGAAGAGGATCTCATGGTTGGGATACTCGACGACGACTTGATCTTGTACACCGTAGGGTCGGAATATCCCCGCAATAAACGATTCCATGCCTATCCACTTATACTTCATCAAAGGGGTGGGCACCGAACCCATTGGTTTTCCATCAGAGAGCACATCTGTGCACACAACTGTCGTAGCAAGCATGTCCCAGATTTTATAATCGTGGTTGCCAGGCACGTAGTACCAATTTTTGGCGAGTTCCTTCAATCCCTGAGGCGGTTCTTTCTGCTTCATCAAAGAGTCAAGTGCCTCAATGAATGTTCGAAACCCGAATAGGAGTTTGTCCTGACCTTCTCCAGTGGTTCCCTCAATGGATCTTGTAAAGGTAGACAGATTGATATCGAGCAAATCGCCAATAAGTACGATTTCCTCCCAGGGCGCACGAGAGACCATGTATTTGATGAGAGCGCTATTGAAACGCATGTCATTGATAGAACTCTCGGGCGTTCCAAAGTGCATATCACTTAGAACAAGGTATCGAGCTTTCACATCATCCGTCATATCAAGCCTCCTCACGCTGTTATGGGGTAATTATTTCTTACTACTCGATAGCCATAATAATGTACAAGTACATAGGGGTTCATAACAAGATGGCCTATTTTCGGTACTCAGCAGGATTATTAGTCTGAGCATCGATCTCTGCCCCGGGCCCCTGTTCTCAAGAAATTTGCAATACAATATTGACATTTTACTACATATTGTGGTTTAATCGCTACGTAAACACAAGATATGGGAGGGAATATGACTGCAAATATAACTTTTTTCCCGGTCGGCAATGGCGATATGACGTTGGTTAAGCTGGGCGATTCTGATGAAACGGCCATTCTTATAGACATCAATATCCGAAATGCTGCAGACGACGATGACGACGACGCATGTGATGTTGCTGCAGAACTGCGGAAACGCCTAAAAAAGAATTCGAAAGGACGCCCTTATGTCGATGCATTTTTATTGAGTCACCCGGACCAGGACCACTGTAACAGCCTCCAAAAGCACTTCCACCTCGGACCGGTCGACGAGTACGAGGATGAACCCGAAGAAGGCGAAGAACTTAAAATTTTCATCAGGGAGATGTGGTCATCTCCCATGATTTTCCGTCGTGCCAGCAAGAATAACACGCTTTGCGAGGAGGCAAAGGCCTTTCAGAAAGAGGCAAGGCGTCGCGTTAAAGTATACAGAGACAAGAATGGGACCGAGATAGAGGAAGGCGATAGAATAAAGATAATCGGAGAGGATGAAAACGGCAAAACGGACGGACTGGAGAAAATTATTGTAAAGGTCGATGAAACTTTTTCAGAAATCAACGGCAAGAACAACAGTTACGTTAGTATTTACGTCCTGGGGCCTGTACCCAAACAGGAACTCGAAGAAGACGAAGAAAAAATAGCCAAAAACCACTCCAGCGTTATCCTGAGGTTTTCACTTTCCTCCAGCAGAGGAAAGAAAGACGCCTGTCTATTTCTGACAGGCGGTGATGCTGAAGTTGCGATATGGGAGGCCCTTTGGAAAAAACACAAGGATAACGCCGATTGTCTCAAATATGATATGTTGTTATCGTCGCACCACTGCTCCTGGCACGTGCTTTCCTATGATTCCTGGAGCGACAGCGAAGACCCTAAAGTCAACGCCGATGCGAAGGCAGCGTTATCGCAGACTATTGAAGGGGCTTTTATAATTTCCAGCAGCGTGGCTATTAAGGATGATACCGCTGATCCCCCGTGTATGGGCGCGAAAGACGAATACATCTCCATTCTTAAATATGACAAGGAACGTTTTTTCTGCACGGGCGAGCACCCCAGTGAAAAAAATAACGAGCCCTTGGAATTCTCGATAACTGACGAGGGACCCCAGCCGCCGGCTAAAAAGAAAGGCCCGTTTATGGCAACCGCCGGCATCATGACTTCGAGAGAACCCCTGGGGCATGGGTAAGAGGGGGACGGCCAAAGAGCGTCGCTCGTCAGATCCTGCGGACAAGCCTCCGGCTCCTGTTCAAGAAGCATTCCGTTTGATCGCTTCACATAGGGCTATAGTCGCTGACAGCGTTAAATCACCTGTCCTTATAAAAAAAGGAATCTATCGGATAGAGGCGGTTATTGAAGTGCCGCTACCGTCTCGCGTCAGGAATAAGGGAATCAGCAAAACCGGAGTTAAAGCCCGTGAACCGATCATCCTGGACTTTCCCAAAGAATATCCCTTCTTATCACCAACCGTTAGACTCAGGAAGGATTTCAATAGGTCTCTGCCTCACATAAATCCCGGAAGCCCCGACAGCTATGTTCGGCCGTGCATTTTCGAAGGAGATATTAATGAACTATTACATCAGGAAAACGGTATTTACGGGATTCTCGATCAGCTTTCCGACTGGCTACGAAAAGCGGCGGCGGACCAGTTAATAGACCCTAAGCAGGGGTGGGAGCCTATCCGTAGAGATGACTTCCACGGGGTTCTGTGCTTCGATGCAGACAAGCTGCGGGGGTATGTATCACGGGATGAGGGCTTCGTAACGTTCCTTTGTGGTTTCAGGAGTATTCCTGCTTATTTTATGGGGTTCGTCCTCGAAAATGAGATTTCGAAACATATTATTTACAAAGCAAAAAAAGTCGGCGTCAAGACGCAGGATGGAATAACGGGCGGCGTTACTATGGGCATATTGTCTTGGCCGCCGGCTTTTAACACTGATAAGACTCCTTTGACAACTGACGCCTACCTGCCCGAAACAGTAATGACATTGAGGGACCTGCTCGACCGTGCAAAATCGTATGGCAATTACAAGAGTCTGAATGAACGGATTCAAGAAATTTATCTTCAGATCCGTCAAGAGAAGGGCGACGTTCCCGATGGCTTCATGCTGGTAGTCATCCTGTGTGCCCGACGTCCATTTAATCTCATCAAGGAAGATTCAAATCTAGAACTTATTCCATATTTGATTAAATGCAAGAGGGCAAATGGGCCACTCCTTAATATTGACCCTGATTCTCCCGTATACTGGCTTGGGCACAGACATCGGTTAAGTACAAGTCTTTTGAGAAGAATGTCAGGCAGTCGCAAGAGTGCTGTCAACGCTCCAATCATTCAAATAGGGTGTGGAAGTGTCGGGTCCAAAATAGTCCTCCATCTGTCGAGGGCGGGCCATGGACCATTTACGTTGATTGATAATAAGCTTCTGTCACCACATAACGCAGCGCGACATGCTCTCATCGATATTAATGAATTCACTGTTTTTAATAACAAGGCAGTGGAGCTAAAGAAGGCTATATCTATTTATCCCGAGGCGAGGGCATCTACTGCGATTCAGGATAATGTCATAGGAGTCCTGAACGACCAGCAAAAAACCAAAGAAGTTTTTCCTAAAGGCGCCGCTCTTATCATAGATTCCACGGCATCACTTGCTGTTCGCGAGGCGTTCGCAGCAACAGACAGAGACAGGTTACCGATTCCCGTTATGCAGACGACGCTTTATTCAAATGGCGAATGCGGTGTCTGTTGCATAGAGGGCGCTTCCAGGAATCCCCGCATTGATGACATCGTGAACAAACTCTTTGATTCCTGTATTGACGATAAGGAGCTTGCTGGGAAGCTGTTGACTGCTGAAGGCGGGGTTACCCGGCAGGCTATTGGGCAGGGATGCGACTCTTATACGATGGTTATACCTGACACAATGGTATCTATTTTTTCCTCGGCTATGGCGGAGCGAGCGAGGCAATTATTAGAAATCGGCATATCTCCCAAAGGAGAGTTAAGTGTTGGACTTCTATCGGACGATCACCTGGGTTTAAGTTGGAAAAAATACGAGGTCGGAGAAACAGTCATACTGCGCGGCGAAAACAGATGGGAGATCAGGTTGCTCGATAATGTTGTACTTGAAATGGCGAAAGAGGCCGTGAAATGTGGATCGATCGAGACCGGTGGTGTCATGATGGGCCGATTATCTGCTGCTCGTAAATGCTTAACTATAACCAGACTTTTGCCTGCTCCTCCTGACAGCATTCGCAGTGCAAGTGCTTTTGTGCTTGGCACGGAAGGATTACGTGACACGGTTCAGCGCACACAGAGGGCGTGTAATAATCTTTTTTGCTATGTTGGAACGTGGCATACGCACCCTCTTGGGGGCGGGCCCTCTTCGCGAGATTATGCTGTTATGCAACGTATGAAAGAGATGAGATTGGGGGCGCCTGCTATCTGCCTTGTCTGGACACCGATAGGTTTCCATTGCGTAATGGACTCAGGCGATTTTCGGATATAATTATTCTCTCGTTCGTAACACTGTTAGGTTTTGGAAGAAAATCAACACCCTGGAGAGGATTACCACAGTGTGGAGTATCAGGTGAATCCAATAACCTTATAGTCTGCGGCGCTATTGGGGGTTACAGGATGTACCTATCCGTCCATGTTTCGGAGCGAAGCCAATACTTCCCCCTGCCGTAGTGGCAGGTTGGCTTCAGAACAGGCAGCAGAAATCTTCCGA
>JACRHE010000163.1 GCA_016217695.1 Nitrospirota bacterium
AGATAACTGCATGGTGAATATGGCGAAGTATTTTATCCAGTTTACACAGGCGGAATCATGCGGCAAGTGCGTGCCCTGCAGGGTCGGGACAAAGAGGCTTTTGGAGATTCTTGACCGCATAACGAAGGGACATGGAAAGGAAGGCGACATTGAACGCCTTGAAAAACTGAGCCAGGGTGTGAAGGTAACCTCACTCTGCGGGCTCGGCCAGACCGCACCTAATCCTATACTCAGCACCCTCAGGTATTTCAGGGAAGAGTACGAGACTCATATAAGGGATAAAAAATGCCCTGCAAAGGTATGCAAGGAGCTCCTGACATATTCGATCAGGGAAGAGTTCTGCAAGGGGTGCGGGGCCTGCTTCAGGGCATGCCCTTCAGGCGCGATAACCGGCGAGAAGAAGAAACCCCACAGGATAGATGCCGCAAAATGTATCAGATGCGGGGCCTGTTTCGATATATGCAAATTCAAGTCAGTGGAGAGGGATTAGGCATGGTTAACATCACAATCGACGGAAGGCTGCTTGAGGTCCCTGATAATGCCACGATTCTGGATGTAGCTAGACAGTTCGATGTCCCGATCCCTACCCTTTGCTTTCACGAAAAGCTGACTCCTTTCGGCGGCTGCAGATTATGCATCGTTGAGATCAAGGGTATGCCGAAGCCCGTGACTTCCTGCACGACAGTGGTGAGCGAGGGGATGGAGATCTCGACCTCTACTCCGCATCTTGAAGACCTGAGAAGGCTTGTTCTGGAACTCATACTTTCCGACCACCCTAACGACTGCATGACCTGCGAAAAGGCCGGAAGCTGCGGCCTCCAGGAACTGGCCTATGCCTATGGGGTGCGGGGTAACGAATATGCAGGGGAAAGAAGGACTTATTCTGTAAGGGACAACAACCCCTTTGTAGAGAGGGACCTTGAAAAGTGCATACTCTGCGGCAGATGCGTCAGGGCCTGCGACGAAATCCAGGGGGTTGAGGCGATCGATTTCGGATACAGGGGTTTTAAGTCCAAGATATGCACGTCCTATGAGGAGGACCTGGATTGCGAGTTCTGCGGCCAGTGCATTGCTGTCTGCCCGACAGGAGCCCTCACCGGAAAACTCTGGACCCAGAAGGGACGGCAGGACAGGGTGAAGGAGATAGATACCGTATGCCCTTATTGCGGAACAGGCTGCAATATCACCTTAAATATAAAGCGCAATGAGATCATCCGCGTGACGTCCCGGGAAGATACCTGGAACGAGGGATGGCTATGCGTCAAGGGCAGATTCGGATACAAGTTTGTCAATAGTCCTGAGCGCCTGAAAAAACCTCTGATAAGGATCGTCCCGAAGGGGCCAAGCGGTTTCAACCGCTTAAACGGTTCAAGCGGCCTTTTCAGGGAGGCCACATGGGAAGAGGCGATGGATCATATAGCAAAAAAATTGGGAGAGATAAAGTCTAAGTACGGCGCTGATGCTATAGGAGGGCTTTCCTCTGCCCGGTGCACCAATGAGGAGAACTATCTCTTTCAGAAATTCATGCGTACTGCTATCGGGACTAATAATGTAGACCATTGCGCCCGTCTCTGACACGCCCCCACCGTGGCCGGTCTGGCCGCGATATTCGGGTCAGGGGCCATGACGAACTCGATCAGGGAGATCGAGGGCATGGAAGTGATCTTCATAATCGGCTCTAATACAAAAGAGACCCATCCGGTCATAGCCAACAGGATGATCAAGGCCTACAGGAAGGGAGCGAAGATCATAGTCGCGGACCCAAGAGATATTCCTATGGTGAAATTCAGCGAGGTCTTTCTCAGGATGAGACCCGGGACTGATATCGCTCTGTTAAACGGCATGGCCCATGTCATTGTGAAGGAAGGCCTGCAAAATGATGAGTTTATTCAGGGAAAGACCAGCGGATATGAGGACTGGAAAAGTTCGATAGAAGCTTTCACGCCTGAATATGCAGAGAAGATAACAGGCGTTCCGAAACAAGACCTGGTGAAGGCCGCGCGCCTGTATGGTATGTCCCGGCGAGCCGGGATATTTTATACCATGGGAATAACCCAACATGCCTGCGGCACTGACAATGTTACGGCTGTTGCAAATCTTGCGACGCTCACCGGCAACATAGGCAGGGAGTTTACAGGCGTCAATCCGCTTCGGGGGCAGAACAATGTACAGGGCGCATCAGATGCTGCCTGCCTGCCGAATGTCTATCCCGGCTATCAAAGGGTCGATCTGCCGGAGATCCGGCAGAGATTCGAAAAGGAGTGGGGCGTCCCTTTATCTCCGGCTCCGGGGCTTACAGCAACCGAGATGATGAACGCAGCTTCAGAGGGAAGGCTCAGGGCGATGTATATCATGGGGGAAAACCCCATTATCACTGACCCCAATCTGCACCATACCATAAAGGCGCTTGAGAGCCTCGAACTCCTTGTTGTTCAGGATATCTTTCTTACTGAAACTGCTCAGCTGGCAGATGTTGTGCTTCCTGCTGCATGTTCTTCCGAGAAGGACGGCACCTTTACGAATACCGAGCGGAAGGTCCAGAGGGTGAGAAAGGCGGTTGACGCTCCTGGAGAGGCGAGGGATGATCTCTCTGTTATCGTGGAGCTGTCCGGCAGACTCGGCTACCCAATGAAATATGCCTCCCCTGAAAAGGTCTTTGATGAGTTCTGCAGGGTCTGGCCTGCTATGGCAGGGATGAGTTATCAGAGGCTCGGGGACAAGGGGACGCAGTGGCCGTGTCCTACTAAAGAGCATCCGGGGACTGAATACCTGTATAAAGATGGCTTTGCCAAAGGCAGGGTCCCTTTCCTTCCTGTGGCCTTCACTCAGCCCGCAGAAATTACTGATAAGGAATACCCCTTTGTCCTGACAACAGGGAGGAACCTCTTTCAGTATCACTCAGGCTCCATGACAAGGAGGGTAAAGCCTATCGAAGAGCATGCAGGCGAGGCCTATGTCGAGATAAATCCGTTTGACGCGCAAAACGCCGGGATAAAAAATGGCGATAAGATAAAGGTTAGCTCAAGGCGGGGGCAGCTCGAGATCAGGGCCAGGACTACCCGCCGCGTATCAGAAGGCACGGTATTTATCCCGATGCATTACCAGGAGGCTGCCGCGAATGTGCTGACGATTGACGCTCTGGACCCCAAGGTCAAGATTCCGGAGCTGAAGGTTTGCGCTGTGAAGATAGAGCGGCTAGATTAACAGCCAGGGATGTAACCAGCCCCTAAGGAGGTTTAAAGGCCATGAGGATTAGAAACGTTACTATAGGAGTGAAGCTCCCCGTGGCTTGCCACGGGGAGCTTCACTCAATAATCCGGCTGACTAACATCGGAATTCCGTTGTTAGCGCCATTAACGGGCTAATTACTGGTTAAGTACAAAAAGGATGATTGAATGAATAAAGAGCCCAGACAAGTAATGATAGAACTTAATCAGAAGTTTAATGTGAACTTCAATGAATGGAAATCTTTAACCGATCCGAAGCTGGAATATTCTTTCATGGGCTTGAACTGCATAGCAGCTATTGGCGATATTCTCAATGATAGAAAGTCGTCGAAACACCATGAAATATGCTGCAAGATTTATGATGAGATATTTTCAGATGGAGTATCTTCGATATATCTAGCTTCTAACGCAATGGATAAGCCTGCAAATATTGTTCTTAGGCGGGTAATTGAGCTAGGGTTGGCTGCAATTTATTTATGGGACATGCCTCACATGGCATTTTCCTGGAATCATCATGATCAAAATCTCAGTTTCACAGAAATGTTAAACCATGTAAATTCCAAGGGTTATATTTCCTACATTAATAACGAAAACCAAACCAATATTGAGTCAGAATTGATTTCATCTTCGAGAGCTCAAAAAATCTACGGAACATTGAGCGACATTGTTCATGGGAAAATCACTACCTTTGAGAGTTCGACTCCTGAACGATTCCAGTTTGTAGAAGATGAGTGGTGCCAATTTGTTACACTTGTTGAGGAGGTAATTGGAATGCTAGTCAAAGCATTTCTTCGGCGATTTGATATAGCACAAGAGGTATTTAACAAAGTGCCGCAAGCTAAAAAGGAGTTTAGTTAACAATGTCAATAAAAGACTTCGACCTTCTACATGCAGCAAGGACTGAAGACCTTGAAGATAATCAGATTAGCGACCTCGCTGTTATTGGCCAGACTGAAGCAGATGTAATTAGCAAGCTAAAATATAGCGGAGCACATCTTCTTCAGGGGGCAAGAGGCATTGGGAAATCCATGCTTCTTAGGGAAACCGAGGCTGAGCTTGATCGTGACTTTAAGACTGATCGTGTATTTGCCGTTTATGTCAATTTCAAAACCAGTACTCTCCTTGAGGGGGTTAAAGCGGACAATAAAAATGCGTTTCAGATTTGGGTTGGTGCAAAAATTCTACAGGCACTCTATGAAAAACTAATAAATAATGGAATCATCTCAGAGGGATCAACTTCAGATCCATTTAAAAGGGTATTTGGTGTGGAAACCGTTTTTGGGATGAAGAATGCGCTTCAGGAAAAAATACACCTATTGCAAAAGCTTTCTAAAAATGAAAATAAAGAAGAGGTTCTGGAAAAGCTAGGAAAGGAATTTCTCGATAAAGTTTATGATATTTCATATGTGTTAGAAATTATAAAGGAAATAGCATCAGAATATAATTTAAACAGAATTGTATTCTTGTTTGATGAGGCTGCACATACTTTTATACCAGAACAACAAGAAATATTTTTTGAGATTTTTAAACTTCTTCATGGCGGGAAGGTAGCTGTTAAAGCAGCTGTTTATCCTTCTATAACATCATATGGCAAGAACTTTGAAATTGGCCACGACGCAATCCTCATTACTTTAGGCGATTTCGAACCAGGGACGCCTGGGCGTGAAGCTTCAAGAAAACTATATAGAGAACTAATTACTAAAAGAATCCCTGAAGGAAAACTGAGAAAAGAAATATTTTCTAAAGGCGAGTTGTTAGATCAATGCATTCATTTGTCCTCTGGGAACCCAAGAGCTTTTTTACATCTCTTTAACAGAGTTTACGAAAGGGGGTACACTGACAGGGCATTACTCCTCGCAACTCAAGACTACGTCGATCAGGAACTTATACCATATCACCTTGGGCTTTCAAAACGACTACCGAAATATTCCCATCACGTAAAATTAGGGCTGGATATTTTGAGAGAGTACATAATACCCGAGATCAGAAAAAAGAATATTCGAGAAAAAAAGACGCAATATCAATCGGCATTCTTCACTCTACAGCGGGATATGCCGCCCAACTTAAAGCTTTCGCTGGACCTTCTTTGCTATTCCGGAGTGCTCTCGAAGCAGGGTACAGTTAAAATAGCAGCTCGCAAGACCGGGCAAAGATATATGGTTCATCTTGCATTGCTATTTACTGAAAAGGCCTTTATATCTAATAAGTTCAGTGATGTCATCAACATGATTAGCCTAACCGATTATAGGGAGTTTAGTGCCAGCGATCCATCATTCGCTGATTATTTGGATAAATTAAAGCAGTCTTCAGAAGAGTGTCAAGAATGCTCTGCTGAAATACCGCCAAAAGCTAAGTTTTGTCCATCGTGCGGAAATAAAGTAATTGAAAAATCAATTGTTGGTCAATTGTTAGATGACTCGGTAAGAAAAATATCAATTAGTTCTGCTATTGCCGATAGGGTAGAGCCTGAGTATCCCTTAGTTGGTGACGTAATTCACGCGACACGTCAAGATTTAATGAAGATATCTTATATTAAAGCAGTTAGATCAAAAATGATTAAAAATGCGGCTGATGAATATATTTCTGGTTAATAACCTAACAAACGGCTTCTTACGGACAATGGGAAACAATTTCGGGGACAGTGATGAATTACTTGACTTCTTTGATTTCTAACCAGCAGGTCAAGACCGGCAAGCGGCTTACCTGCGTGTTAGGTTTAAAATATGATTAATTTGTCAGATAACGAAATGAAAGCAATTCTTCAGACAATACCTATCGATCCGGATGAGGAAGGGAAATTTCTTGGAGACCTCAGATTTTTCCCCGGCAGATCGTATGATCCGTTGACTAATAAAGTTGTTCAGCCGCAGGAATCAATGCGGTTATATGAACAGACCTTGCTTCAGATAAGCCGTATCGACCCTCTCAGATATGCAAGAATACATAAGGGAACGCCTTTCTATCTGATGGGATGGCTCGCTTATGAGATGAAGGATTATGAAAAAGGCGTTTTCTATATGGACGCTGCCCTCTCAGAAGACGCGTCTAATTTTCCAAGCAAATGGATGTCTCTCCCTGCTGCAGCATTTGTCTTTCTTGATGACTCAAATCTTGATATGGCCGCGCGAGAAATTACGATTGAGATAAAGCATGAAGTTGGTTTCCAGCTGGATCGTTTTTCCAAGCAGGCAGGGGTTAGCCTTGATTCAGAAGCGCTTACGAATAAATTTCTTAAGCCCAATGCATCGGATGCCTCCTATCGATCTATAATGACTTCTTTATTGACCTTCTTGCTTGAAGGGAAAGACCGCATTGCCCAGTTGCAATTGAGAAGCAGCCATGGCGGAACGTTAGAACCGTTCATTACGCATTTATTCAAGGGTGGTCTCATTTTCGAATCACTACTTAAGAAGAAATATCATGCCTCTGGCATAACTTTGGAAAAATATATACCCGCTGCCAAAGATGAGCTTGAGTTGAAAAAAGCACTCTTATATAAAAAAAAGGGGTGTCCTTATAAATTTGATGATCTGCCTCAGCATATTCAGAACTGGGCATCAGAAGAGTTTCAAGACAAGGCTGTGGCAATCGTATATGCTGTGAGAAATACTTCGGGCCACGATCTCGGTTGGCAGGATGTGTTTACAAATGAGCTTTATTCCGCATTATACGAAGGCATTGTAAATGCGATCTTCTGGACGATCAAAAAAGTTTATAAAACTTGAAAGACAGTAGCTGTACTAACGAATCGTTCGAGTCCCGCGCTACGAGCGCGGGGCTCAACTCATCGTTATGTGTACATGATTTAGGAGAATTGTTGTAATAAATAGCCATGAACAATTATCCTCCATATATTTATGAGCCTTCTAAAAGTATTGAGGTTCTAGGAAAATCTGAAAAGTATCTGGACGATAACCCACAATTAAAGGAAAAGATTATAAACCTTGGTTGGTGTTATCAAAGCATTGGCAAATCCATACAACACACAACAGAAAATTTCAAGCTGAGCTGCGAGTATAATAAAGAGAGAGTGTTGAATCCGAAGAAGTCTGATGACAAATGCCGGAACAAGACTGTAGTTGGGTTAAAGGAGGAATCAAGATGAAAACACTGGAAATTAATAAAATGAGCAGAATTGAACGGCTTCAAGCTATGGAGTCGCTTTGGGATTCGCTTATGGATGAGGAATCTGAAATAGAATCCCCTGAATGGCATAAGGACATCCTGGCAGAGAGGAAAAGAAAGATCGAAACCGGCGAGACGGAATTTATTTCTCTTGAAAAGTTGAGGGCAAGCCGCAAGTCATGAAAGTCAGAGATGTAGTTGTACTAAAAGAGGTCGCTGATGACCTAAACGACGGGAAAACCTTTTATGACCAAAGAGAAGCCGGTGTCGGTGATTACTTTTGGGATAGTCAGCTGATACTCTATATTTGTTTATGACCATCATGTGCATCTGCTGGCAAC
Organism: Nitrospirota bacterium; assembly: GCA_016217695.1. Classification (GTDB taxonomy): domain Bacteria; phylum Nitrospirota; class Thermodesulfovibrionia; order Thermodesulfovibrionales; family UBA6898. The sequence continues at coordinate 7,694 of JACRHE010000163.1, forward strand.
CCCGTTAGTTTGAAACCATTTCCAACTCTATTTCGCGGCATTATGTGGCGCGATAACTTTTTTATGGCGCGTAAATGGGTTTTATGGCATAATAAGGCATATCGCGCCATAAAGAGGAGCAGATGCCTAAGCAGATTTCACCAGAAGAACTCGATATTGTTTTGAAAGCAGCCGCACTTTTTCCCTCTGGCGGCTCTATCGAAGAAATCAGTGGAGTGGTGGAGAAGGCGCTTGCTCGCCGCACATTGCAACGTCGACTTGCCCTGCTTGTTGAACAAAAGCGGCTGACCATCAAGGGGCGCGGCCGGGCAATACGGTACCGGCTACCTGACAGCAGAATCGAAGCTGATCTGATACTTCCAGCTCTCGTTGTGGATGGTCATATCGAAACATATGTCCCCATTTCGCCTGAGAGCGAATCCATCAAGAGGTCTGTACGCTCACCTGTTCAGAGCCGCCGCCCAGTTGGTTACAATCGATCGTTTATTGACTCGTACCGGCCGAACGAGTCGTTTTATCTTTCTACAGAAGTCCGGCATCGTCTTTTTGAGTTGGGGCGCTCACCTGACGGGCAGCGGCCGGCCGGAACCTACGCGCGAAAGATCTTTACTCGCCTGCTTATTGACCTTTCCTGGAACTCCAGCCGACTGGAAGGCAATACCTACTCGCTTTTAGAAACCGAGCGTCTGTTGGATCTGGGAGAGACCTCAGAGGGCAAGGATGCCAAGGAAGCGCAGATGATTCTGAACCATAAGGCCGCTATCGAGCTGCTGGTCGAGCAGGCCTCCGAGGTCAGTTTCAATCGTTACACTATACTCAACCTGCATGCTTTGTTGTCGGACAACCTTCTTGCTGATCCTGCGGCGTGCGGACGCCTGCGCACTATGCCGGTGGCGATTGACGGGACAGTTTACCATCCTTTGGAGATGTCGCAATTGATCGACGAGTGTTTCCAGCAGATCCTCGACACAGCCACAGTGATTCGGGACCCATTCGAACAGGCCTTATTCGTCATGGTGCACTTGCCTTATTTGCAGCCCTTCGAGGATGTAAATAAACGTGTTTCACGGCTTGCTGCCAATCTGCCCCTCATTCGTGATAACCTCTGCCCTCTGTCGTTTGTGGATGTACCTGAGAGGGCTTATATCGACGGTGTTCTCGGGGTTTATGAACTGAACCGCACAGAGTTGCTTCGCGACGTATTCGTCTGGGCATATGAGCGTTCTTGTGCTCGCTATTCGGCAGTGCGCAGGTCACTGGGCGATCCGGATCCATTCCGACTGCGCTATCGCACGTTGCTGACCGAGACCGTTTCTGAGATCGTCCTCGGAGGCATGGACAAGAAGAGGGCAACCGCCTTCATCAGAAAGCGGGCTGCTGATGGCGTATCGAAGGAGGATCAAGCACGTTTTGTCGAGGTGGCTGAAACTGAGGCGATGAACCTTCACGAAGGGAATATAGCTCGCTTTCGCATACGGCCCGCACAATTTCATGCATGGATGTCAAAATGGCGCTGATGCCAAGGAGGTCGTTAAAATGAACAAAAAGGAGATATTTGAATTCCTGAACGCCAACCCGGTATTCCATTTGGCTACAGTCGAGGGAGACCGGCCCCGCGTCCGCGGCATGTTGATGTACAAGGCGGACGAAAACGGCATCGTATTTCATACGGGGAAGATGAGAGACCTGCACAAACAGCTGGCGGAAAACCCGAAGGTCGAGATGAGCTTTAACAACGGCAGCGATGAAGACCTCATCCAGATAAGGGTCAGTGGAGCAGTCGAGCTTGTTGAGGATCTTGAGTTGAAGAAGGAGATCGTTCAGGAGCGCGAATTCTTAAAGCCGTTTGTTCAACAGATGGGATATGAGCCTCTCGCCGTTTATCGGCTGAAAAACGGGACGGCCTCCATCTGGGCTTTGAAGAAAAACCTGGCGCCGAAGGAGTTGGTGAAGCTGTGAGGAGGCGTTAAACCAGCCCTTTGGCGCATCTTTTAACCTGGCAGACGCGGTATTCATCCGGATGCATTATCAGTGAAAGACTTGCGGGACAATAGGCTGCCGTTGAAAAATAAATGGGGACACACACATCCCATTTTCTCTCCTGTTGAACGGAGGCAGTCCCTTTATACGGGCAAACCGCAGAAATTGACAATGCCTCAAAATAGTATTACTATTGTAATAAGTAATGCTAGTTAGAAAGGTAAGGTAAATTGAGATGACGACTGCAGCAGTCAAGATCACGAGGAAGGGGCAGGTGACGCTCCCCAAGGAAATTCGGGAGAGGCTCAAGACCGATGCTGTCTATTTCGAGGTGGAGGATGATATTGTCATGGTTAGGCCGGTGCGGGATGCTTCAGGGTCACTGAGCGAATATGCCGGCAACGTTAAACCGGCAGCGTCCATGAAACAGATGAAAGACAAGGCATGGGAGGTAGCAGTCCGTGAAAAAAGCGGCAAGAAATCTTCCCGACACTAATACAATCATCCGGTATCTGGTTGCAGATGACCCTGCTTTCCATGCAACGGCAAAAGAATTCTTCGACAAAGTAATAAACGGCGATGTCCAGGCCATCATCCTCGAAAGCGTTATTGCTGAATGCATCTATGTTCTGACGAAAATATACAAGGTTCCGAGGGACCGGGCCGCGAGCCGTCTCATTGATATCCTGCACTATAGGGGAATTGCAAATGAAGATCAGCAGGAGCTTATCCGGGCATTGTCTTTATTCTCTGAACAGGGTCTTGACATTGTCGACTGCATTTTGTGCGCCAAGGCCGTGGCCACTGGAGCCCACCTTTTCAGCTTCGACGCAGACCTTAATAAGCTACTCGGAAGCGTAAAGAATGATGCGAAAGGGTGAAGACGAAAACGTGGTCGCTGACGGCGGGAAATTGGTCGGGGCGAGAGGATTTGAACCTCCGGCTTCACGGTCCCGAACCGTGCGCGCTACCAGGCTGCGCTACGCCCCGACATGAAATAATAAGAATCTGACGCACCTTATGTCAAGTCGACACAGATAAACCCTCTCTGGTAAACTCTCTGCAGTGAAAGACTATAAACATATACGGATAGTAAAGATCAAAGAGAATACCTCTGTCGAGGCGGATGACCTGATCGCCCTTGAAAGAAGAGTTAAGATCTCGGTAAATGGCAAGTATCTTCTCAGCCTCTACTGCACCCCTCTCATGATCCGTGAATTTGTGGTCGGCGTTATACATAACGAGGGGCTGATATCCGGTGAGTGGTGCGCTGACAGGATGAGCATAGAATACGGGGACGAGATCCTGGTTGATATCCCTGCCTCAGGCACAGTGACTGAGGGTGAGCGGGCTGTGACATCGGGCTGCGCAGGCGGGATCAGCTTTGTCCGCCCATTGCCGGATTCCCTGCTCTCGGACAGTTCTTCATTTCATGCCGATACAGTGCGGGAGATATTCAGGGAGTTCCAGAAAAAATCGGAAGTCTACCGGCTGACAGGCGGGGTGCATAGCGCTGCACTTACTGACGGAAAGACGATACTCGCCTTTGCAGAGGATATCGGAAGACATAACGCAGTGGACAAGGTCATAGGCTATTGCCTGCTTGAGAACATTCCCTTTGAGGGAAGTATGATGCTTGCAAGCGGAAGGCTCTCTTCCGAGATAGTCTCAAAATGCGCCAGAAGCAGGATCCCTGTAGTTATCAGCAGGGCGGCGCCTACAAGTCTCGCTATCGAAATCGCAGGCAAGACAGGCGTTACAATCGTAGGGTTTATGCGGGGCGACAGGATGAACGTCTATTCCTGCAGCAACAGGATTATTGTCTGACCTTTATAACCCCGGCTACTGCAGGTCGAATATCTTTTTCCGCAGCAGAACAATCTCGAAGCTGATCGAGGCCATCTTAACGAGCGTATGGATATAATTGAGGCTCGCGTCCATGACAGACGAATTGCCGTTGTCTGCGTAGAGCAGGCCGATGATCTTATCCCGTATCTGCAGGGGAATCAGGAGACAGTCCTGCGGAGTGCCTGAGAGGATGCTGATAAGGGGCTCATTTCCCGGAATCTTCAGCAGAGGGCCCCGGTAATAGCTTTTCTTGTTGATGACCTCGGCGAAGATTGACTGGGGTGCGATCGCGCTATTGAAGGTCTCTACATTGATGCCTCTTGATTTCCAGCCGGTCAACCTATCTCCTTTTATGAGGAATATGGCGGAGCGGGTAGCGATCTTTTTTGACTCATTTAGGAGAATTCCGATTATCTCCTCCTTTTCCCTGGCATTGGCAAACTCCTGTTTAACCTTCTGGAGCTGCTCCTTGCTGTCCGCGCCGGCCTGCTTTTCGTCTTCCTCCCTGAGGACAGAGCTTATATAGCGGAGGTCCCGCTCAGTACCGTAATACTTCTCAAGGGCATGGATAAGCCGGAGTTCGGTGATGGCATAGGGTATGATGTCGTATCCTGTGATGAACCTGAGTTCGTCGATGCTCGCCATGGAGCGGGGATCGATCATGGCAACATGAAGCCTGTTGCGCTCTTTCCTGAAGGGAACCATCCTGTATTTTTCGGCGAGTTCCCTGCTGATGCAGGATATCGTCTCGCTGTCTATCGATGTCAGTTGGGAAGACTCGACTGTCGGGACCTTAAAAAAACGGCCGAGAAATGCGGCGAGTTCCTTTTCCTGGAGGATGCCCAGTTCCACTATATTTGTTCCGATCCTGCCTCCGAAGATAACCTGCCTTTCGAGGGCGAGCCTCAACTGCTCCCTCGTGATCACGCTCTCCTTCACCATTGCCTCGCCGAGTTTTAAAGCCATTATCTGATCCCGTATTTGGAGAGCCTGTGTCTGAAGGACCGGAAGGAGAGGTTCAGGAGCCTTGCAGCCTCGGTTTTTACTCCCCGTGATCTATCAAGTGCCCTGAGCAGATAGTCCTTCTCGATCTCTTCCATGAAAAGCTCAAGGTCAAAGGACCCCTCTCCTATTTCTGGGAGTCCTTTCAGGTGATCTGCCTTCCTCGACAGTTCCTCCGGAATATCTTCAGGCATCTGCATCTCCCTGTCGGAGAGTAAAGTCATTCGCTCAATAATATTTTCGAGCTCCCTCACATTTCCTTTCCAGTGATAGTTCATAAGTATGTTAAGGGCTTCAGGAGATATGCGTTTGGGTGTCCCGGCATATTTGGAGAGGAAATGGCCGATCAAAAGAGGGATATCCTCCTTTCTTTCCCTGAGAGGAGGGATGTGAATGGGCACGACATTCAGACGATAAAAAAGGTCTTCCCTGAAATTCCCGTTGGCCACCTCCTCCATGATGTTTTTGTTCGTCGCGGAGATGATCCTTACGTCTACAGTGATGTCTGCTGTGCCGCCGACCCTGCGGAACGTGCCGTTTTCAAGCACCCTGAGCAGCTTTGACTGGAGCGAAAGGGGCATTTCGCAGATCTCATCGAGGAAGAAGCTTCCACCGTCGGCAACTTCGAAGAGGCCCGCCTTGCTGACCACCGCGCCGGTAAAAGAGCCTTTCACATGTCCGAACATCTCAGATTCCAGCAGGCCTTCAGGAAAGGTCGCACAGTTGATCGTCACAAAGTTCTTGCCTTTTCTAGGACTGAGGTTATGAAGGGCAGAGGCAACGAGCTCTTTTCCCGTGCCGCTTTCACCAGTGATAAGCGCCGCGGAATTGCTCTGCGCCACCCGGGGGATGAGCTTGAAAAGTTCCTGCATCTTGGCGCTCTTGGCTATGATGTTTTCCAGCCGGAAGGATGTCTGGAATTTTTCCCGCAGGACGGAGAGTTCCTCGCTTAATCTCTTCTTTTCAAAGGCCTTCTGAACGATAAGCCGGATCTCGTCGATCTTGAAAGGTTTGTGGATGTAGTCGTAGGCGCCCTTTTTCATGGCCTCTATGGCAGCCTCTGTGGTTCCGAAGGCGGTCACCATAATAACTATTGTATGCGGGGAAAACTCCTTTACTGAGGCGAGCACCTCGAAGCCGTCGGCCTTCGGCATCTTTACATCAGTTATGACAAGATCGAAGATGCTGCTCTTAAGGTGCTCGATGCCTTCCAGACCGTCCGACGCAGTGGTTACCTCATAGGCCTCTTCTTCAAGGAGTATTCTGAGCACTTCCCTCATGCTCTTTTCGTCTTCTATAACGAGAATCTTCCCTTTGTTAATTTCCATTTTGGTTTTCTAGTATAATCTCAAATTCTGTTTTTATTCCAGGAATGCTCTGCACGGAAAGCCTTCCGTTATGCTCTTCTATGATCCTGTACGCAATTGCAAGTCCAAGGCCTGTTCCCCTGTCCTTTGTGGTAAAAAAAGGGAAAAAGATCTTTTCCCTGTTTTCAGGGGAGATCCCGGCGCCGGTGTCAGAGAACTTGATCCTTACTGAGTCATGGTCTTGCCTTGTTGATACGATCAGTTCCCCGCCATTTTCCATGGACTCGATTGCGTTAAGACCGAGGTTCCAGAATACCTGACGCATGTTCTGCGCGTCTGCGTTAACATAAAGAGGGCCGCTGAAATCCCTTCTGATAGTGATATTCCCCTTGTTTTGTTCAATATTGTTCAGCAGGGAAAGGGTTTCTTCGAGGAGCAGATGCAGGTCGATAATTTTTTTTTCAGGAGAGCGGGGTTTGGAATAGGTAAGGAAGTCAGTCACAATGTTGTTCAGTCTTTCCATCTCTTTTAATGCGATATCCATGAGTTTTTCTCTGTGCCTGGCCGGGATCCTGTCGTCTCTCAGCATCTCGATGGAGCCCCTCATGGATGCGATGGGGTTTCTGATCTCATGGGCAATGTTGGCGGAAAGCTCTCCGATTGCAGCCATCTGTTCTTTCTGCTTGATCGCAGCCTCGAGTTTCTTGAGCTGCGTGAGGTCCTGGAAAACACCGATAAATCCGGTCTCTTTCCCATTTATATCTCTCAGAACAGATATGTTGATACCGATTATTTTTTGGTCATCCTTCCCTGCCTTCAGGGTTGCTTCGTGGCGGCCTTCTTTAAGGGGGAAGCTCAGGAAGGGCAGGGCACGATCGATCTTGCTGCCGATAAGTGTGTCTCCCGGCGTACCGGAGATCTTTTCCGCTGCCCTGTTGAATATCAGCACATCGCCGTTAACGTCTGTAGTAAACAGGCCGCTCGGCAGGCTTTCTATGACTTTCATGTTGAAAAGTTCGAGGTCTTTAAGATGGGTATCCTTTTCTTCCAGTTTCTCGACTGTCTTTTCAAGACGGGAGGAAAGGTATCCGGCCAGATATGATGTTATATAGAGTGATATGGTATGGATAAAGATGTTATACAGAAACTGCTTTTCCTGCATGATATCAGCATATTCTATGGGAAGCACCCGGTAAAACTGCAGGTCCAGCAGGCCGCCATAGAGGATGCTGCTGAGACTCGCTATCACATACCCGGCCTTTTTATTGAGGATAATGCTCGATGACAGGACCGTAAGGATAAGGGTGAAGGAGAACCAGCTTTCTATTCCGCCGGTAATATAGATGAGAGTGATTTCCGCAAAGACATCAATGATCAGCTGGACATAGGTAAACAGGAACAGATTCCTGATCCTATGTATAAGGAGGGAATAGATGATAGTGAGAACGTAGAGAACAATGATCAAATAGGATATGGCATTGGGATGCGCGTAAAAATATTCGATCCTGAACAGGTAAGCTGAGCCGAGAAGGAGTGTAATAAAAACGGCCCTGAAAAATATCAGGGCCTTTAATCTCAGGGTCAAGGCATTGTCTGCCATGCCCTTTATTTAATGAGGGTGATAAGCTTGAATATCGGAAGATACATTGCAACAACAATAAAACCGACGGACCCGCCCAGAAAGACCATGAGCAAAGGCTCCATCATCGAGGTAAGATTATTGACGGCGTTGTCGACCTCATCGTCGTAGAAGTCAGCAATCTTGCTGAGCATTGTGTCAAGCGCTCCCGTTGATTCTCCGACAGCTATCATATGGGTGACCATCGGAGGGAAAACCTTTGATTTCATTAAAGGCTCTGCAAGGGTCTTGCCTTCCGATACAGCCGATCTTACATCCATGACCGCGTACTCTATGACCTTGTTGCCGGCGGTCTTTGCCGTGATCTCGAGTCCATCCAAAATAGGGACTCCGCTGCTGATCAGGGTGCTGAGAGTGCGCGTGAATTTTGCCACTGCGACTTTTTTCAGAAGTATGCCGAATATGGGCAGGCGGAGTAAAATCTTGTCTGTGGCGGTCTTGCCTCCTTCGCTCTTCCGGACCTGACCTAGACCTACAAAAATTCCGACGATCGAGAGGCCAGTCAGCAGACCGCCGATCCCGGCGAGAAAATTACTTGCACTGATGACCAGCTGGGTAGGCGCCGGAAGAGTACCGCCCATGGATGCGAACATCTTGGAAAAGGTTGGGACAACAAAGATCATGATGACTGCGATACAGATGATCGCGATCGATGATACCACTATAGGATAGACCATCGCCCCTTTCACCTTTTTCTTGAGCTTCATCGCCTTTTCCATATACGCTGCCAGCCTGTTCAGAATGGTGTCGAGTATACCGCCGGACTCGCCGGCCGCAACCATGTTGGCATAGAGGTCGGTAAATACCTTGGGGTGCTTTTTCAGGGCGTCGGCATAGGTGGAACCTGATTCAACGTCGCCCTTGATGGCTGAAAGGGTCTTCGCGAGGGTTTTGTTTTCTACCTGAGTAGAGAGGATCTCAAGGGCCTGCACAAGGGGAAGGCCCGCATCGATCATTGTGGCAAACTGCCTGGTAAAGATAACAATGTCTTTGTCGTCTACTCCACCGCCGAGAGAGAGGCCTCCAAAGGCAGGCTTTTTCTCCTTCGGCCTGACTATCGTTGGAATGATATTCCTCTTGCGTAATTGTGCTAATACCTCTTCCTTGGTATTGGCGGTTATCTCTCCTGATTCGACGGCTCCCCTGTTTGTTTTACCTGACCATTCAAAGAGCGTTGCCATGGGTTATTACCTCCCGCGGCCAGAGGGCGCAGTTGATGACCTCTGGAGCATTGTGATCAATTCCTCAGGCACAGGAGACCTGCCGACCGCATCCTCATAGGAAAGATGTCCCTTGGTGTAAAGCTCAAACAGGGATTGATTCATGGTCTGCATCCCGAATTTTGCCTGTCCTGTCTGCATCATGGAATATATCTGATGTATCTTGTCTTCTCTTATAAGGTTCCGGATGGCCGGATTGGGTACCATCAGCTCTATAGCCAGTACCCGGCCTTTCCCGCTCTTTTTGGACAGGAGTTGCTGTGAAAGAACGCCCTCAAGGACAAAGGAAAGCTGAACCCTTATCTGCTCCTGCTGATGGGGCGGGAAGACATCAATGATACGGTTAATGGTCTGTACCGCGGAGTTCGTATGAAGGGTGGCCAGGGTTAAGTGCCCTGTTTCCGCAACTGTGAGTGCCGCCTCTATCGTCTCCAGGTCCCTCATTTCACCTATAAGCACGACATCGGGATCCTGCCTCAGAACATACCTGAGTGCGTTTTTGAATGAGGCTGTGTCTGCATTGACCTCGCGCTGGTTAATGAGACACTTCTTGTGGCCGTGCAGATATTCTATCGGGTCTTCGAC
>JACRHE010000171.1 GCA_016217695.1 Nitrospirota bacterium
TCAAGTCCTATAGGAGGCACCTGATATGAGCACTAAATTTTCTGAGGATATCGTTCCTCTGAGCGATCTCAAGGTTAACCCAGGCAAGGTTGTCCGGCAGGCAGCTGAGACCCACAGACCTGTTTTGCTCACTAGCCACGGGCGGGGCGTCGCAGTTGTTCAGTCGCTCAGCGACTATGAAAAGGCTGAAGAGGAGCGTTCTTTCATGCGTGCGGTAACGGCGGGACTCATGGATGTCGAAAAAGGACGGGTCATCAGCATTGATGACGTTAAAAAGAGACTGGACCTGAAGTAATATGACAAAGAAGTTCGCTCTCTCTTTTGCCGAATCTGCGATCGCTGACCTTGAAGCGGTCGGTATCTGGTTTAAAGAGCAGGGTGCTCAGGAGGCAGGCCAAAAACTTATCAGCGATGTAATCTCGCAGACAGAGCGACTTTCCCTCTTTCCTGACTCTGGACGGGTTGTACCGGAATTCGGGGTTGAATCTTTGCGCGAGATTATTTACCCCCCTTTTCGTATCGTCTACCGCAGAGAAGAAGGACGGATCATTATTGTACGAATCTGGAGAAGCGAAAGGCTCCTGAAGCTGCCATGAAAGGGATGCCCAAGTTTCAGAATCTCCGGAACTAGTTCTTCACTTTGCCGGGGTCTTCCGGTATCTTCCAGATGAGCTCGAAATTACAGATAATGACCTGGGGTTCTCCGGAGCCGTTTTTCATGACTTCCCCGGACTCATCTATGGCTAAAAGGAGGTCATTTGCCTTTAATGACGATCCATCAAAACCATTCTGCTTTAAAGACTCCTTAACATCAGCCAGAAATCTTCCAATATCCGCTTCATTTATTATCCCCCTGTAGGCGGCCTTTGACAGGTCTATGGGGGTATAGAGCGCCTCTTCATGCTCGGCAACCCACTGATCCGGTCCATTGTAGTAGCCCCGGATCGTAATATAGTTATGCCTTTCCTGTAGAACGGGATTACCTTCCGGATCCAGAAGGTCCCTGTGAGCTTCGTATTTTCTCACGTCAGTCGAGGCCTCAATCTTTGTGCTTCCTGTCATATAGATAGCCCTTACATAAACAGCCGGAATGCCGATCTTGTTGAGGGTATGGGCAATCGCAAATTCTTCAAACGGACTGTTGATGCCGTATTGACGGACCTTGGGGTCACCTGAGCCTTCCTCATCTCCTACAGGCATTTCGCCAATCCGTGACGTTTCCCATACGAGATGAATGTTGTCTTTTGTAATCGTATAAAATACCTCTTTGGAACCGGACAATTTAAGAGAAGGGGTCTTGCGCCACCTCTCAGGGAGAAAATAGTCGAACAGGTGCGGATTCCTTCCAACAACCCAGAGGCGGCCGCCCGTACTCTCGGCATGTCCGTAAAGGTAGGGTACCCCGAAGATTTCCATATACGACAGATGTGCAGGCAGCGGGGAGGGGTCAAAGCGATGCCGCTGATCATCCAGATAAGAGTGCCTTCTGGAATATTTCACTGCCTCTTCATGCTCTGTGGTACGCAAGAGCAGCTCATAGTCTATCAATGAAAATCGGCCGTCATGAACCAGACTATAGAGAATTTCCACCTGCTTTTTGTATGCATTTATTTCCTGCGATCTGCCTGTTTCTTCGATGAGTTTGACGTCCGGCTCGCTGATAATGACATGTTCCGGCTTCATATCGGCAACCAGGTATCCCTTTTTGTTAAGGTCCCCGTGTGCCCTGGCACTTAAAATTTTGAGATGAGGGATCATCTCGTCATTATTGATATCTATATACTCAAATACCTCCCTGATGCTCTTGCCTTTTATCCATTCGTATATGAGCTTGTACTGTTTCAGAATGTCAAGATCGATGCCGGGATGTTTTGCCCGGATACGGTTGATTCTGGTCCTTGATCTTCCGCTCTGCCAGGCCTGCATCTTTTCAGGCGGAACATAGATTGCCATCGGCAACTGGGTATCCATCTTCATTTCCCTCGGCCCGTAAAGGTTTTCCCGCAGCTCCATAACCAGGGAAAACTCCTCCCACGGGCTGTTGAACTCGGCATCGCAGAATTCCTGGAGGGTATGAGTATCAATAGGTACGTCTTCGCCGACACGGCAGTTTTTTACTACCAGATCGAGGTGTTTGCCGGCCACTTCTTTTGTGGGCACCTTATATACGGAGCTTGTGCCGATGAGTCGTGTTTTATGGGCATTGAACCAGTCTTTTTCATACCAGTTCTCCACTTCAAAATGCTCGTGGTACGGTTCAGCAAAACGCGTGAGATAAAGATCTCCGCCATCACTGGTCCTGGAATGAAAATACACCACCCCTAATACATTGACAAGGGTCTTTTTGGATGCAATCCTTTCCAAACTATTATGAATTATCGGATACTGCGGTTGACTCCGGCTTAACCAAGGCGCTCACTGAAGTCTTTCAGCTGCTTCCTGAGCCTTTGCGGCAGGCGCTTTCCGAACATGGCAAAATGCGCCTCGATATCCGGTATCTCGGCCTTCCACTCCGCAGTATCGACACTCATCAGTTCCCTCATATCTTCGGATCCCATGGAGAGGCATGAGAGGTCGAGTGCTCCTTCCAGCGGCAGAAGTCCGATAGGTGATTTCCGGGCACCCGTCTTGTTGTCAACGCGTTCGCACATCCACTTCAGCACCCTGCTGTTGTCACTGAAGCCCGGCCAGAGAAACTTTCCGTCCTGATTCTTTCTGAACCAGTTCACATAGAAGATCCTCGGTGCCTTGCTGCCGAGCCTTTCACCCATATCGAGCCAGTGCTGAAAGTAGTCTCCCATGTTATACCCGCAAAAAGGCTTCATCGCGAAAGGATCCCTTCTGAGGTTGCCTATGGCGCCGATATTGGCTGAAGTGGTCTCAGATGCGGCCGTAGCACCGAGAAAAACACCATGCTCCCAGGAAAAGGCCTCATAAACCAGGGGTACAACGCTGCCGCGCCGTCCACCGAATATGAAGATGTCGATCGGTACGCCGTCAGGGTTTTCCCAGTCCTTGCAGATAACCGGGCATTGGGATGCTGCTGCTGTGAAACGCGCGTTCGGATGTGCTGCATCCGCTTTGCTTTCAGGGGTCCAGTCGCGTCCCTTCCAGTCGATCAGGTGTGAAGGCAGGTCCCCTGTCATCCCCTCCCACCAGACATCTCCGTCATCGGTAAGGGCGCAGTTGGTAAAGATCGCATTTTCTCTTATAGTGTCCATCGCCATGGGGTTCGTGTCATACGACGTGCCCGGGGCTACGCCGAAGAAACCACTTTCAGGATTGATTGCGTGCAGGCGCCCGTCGGAGGCGATCTTCATCCAGGCTATGTCGTCGCCGATACATTCACATTTCCAGCCCTTCAAAGACGGCTGCATCATGGCCAGGTTGGTCTTGCCGCATGCAGAAGGAAAAGCGGCAGCGATATGATACTGCTTCCCGTCCGGATCAGTAAGCCGGAGTATCAGCATATGTTCTGCCAGCCAGCCCTCTCTCCGCGCCATGGCAGAGGCAATGCGGAGGGCCAGACATTTCTTGCCGAGCAGGGCGTTGCCGCCGTATCCCGAGCCATAGGACCAGATGAGGTTTTCCTCCGGGAAATGGCTGATGTACTTGCTTTCCATTGGAGCGCACGGCCATTGCACATCCTTCTGACCCTTTTCCAGCGGCGCGCCGATCGAGTGAAGGCAGGGTATAAAATCGCCATCCGTGCCGAGGATCTCCAGAACGCTCGAACTGACGCGGGTCATGATATGCATATTGACGACAACATACGGACTGTCAGTGATCTCAACACCTATCTTCGAAATAGGAGAGCCTATTGGCCCCATGGAAAAAGGGATCACATACATTGTGCGGCCCTTCATGCAGCCTCTGTACAGACTCTTCATCGTCTCTTTAAGTGCCGCGGGATCTAACCAGTTGTTTGTGGGGCCGGCTTCTGCCTGTGACGAAGTAGAAATAAATGTACGGTCCTCAACACGTGCCACATCGCTCGGGTCTGAAAGAAAGAGATAACTGCGTGGACGCTTTTTAAGCGGAATAGCACTGCCGCTTAATACCAGTTTTTCCACCATGCCGTCATATTCTTCCCTGGAGCCGTCGCAGACATAGATAGAATCAGGCTGACACATTCCAGCCACTTCTGTTATCCAGTCGCTGAGTTTCTTGTTCTTTACCGTGCTGTTCATATGTATTTCTCCCTCAATACTTTCTCACAACAATGGGTTTGAGATCGCGCAACCAATAGTATTTTATATCAGTCCTTACTTCTTTGACCAAATTCTTTTGCAGCATGGCTTTATTTCGCTGAATACAGGCCCTGTTTCCATGGTCTTCCCTAATCTCCCTAATACATACCGAATAACTTCAGGAAAAAAGCTATAAAAGGCATAATAATATAATTAGCTATGCCGCTGTATATCAGCAGAAGTACGATGATGAAGCCGAAGGGCTCTATCCTGCTGAAAGAGATTGCCTGCCTCGAAGGCAGAAGTCCGGTAAGCACCCTACCTCCGTCAAGGGGCGGGATCGGTATCATATTGAAAGAAGCAAGCACTACATTGATAACCACGCTGGATGAGAAGATCAGCAGCAGCGGCCTCAAAACAGTCTCTGAAACTGATTCCGGGAATACTATTGCCAGGGGAGTGAGAACAAATTTCAGAATTACCGCACTCACGACAGCGAGTATTATGTTCGTTGCAGGTCCAGCGGCAGCTGATATCGCCATTCCCTTTCTCGGATTCCTGAAATTCATCGCGTTTATGGGTACGGGCTTGGCGTATCCGAAGACAAACTTGCCGTCCGTAAGTACAATCAGCATCACGGGCAGCAGGATCGTCCCGAAGATATCGATATGTGCTATCGGGTTGAGGGTAAGGCGGCCGAGCATCTTTGCCGTTGGATCTCCAAGCTTATATGCGACAAAGCCGTGCGAGACCTCATGAAAGGTTATAGCAATAAGAATGGGCAGAGCCGATATTATAAGCCGGCGCGCAATGTCTGCAGTTGAGGCATCCAAAGCTGTTTGTCCTTTTTTTACCCTTAGGTAAAGTTATATTTTTGTCTTTGATTAGTCTGTACAGAAACACTGCTTAGACAGCATACAATACTCGGTTTTCTAGTATTATCAATTGGAAAAAATAAGTCAAATTCATAGTACGGCATAGGGGGCCTGTAAGCCTCAAGATTTTAACTTCAGGTTTTCCGCATATTAGTATATAATGAGAGCTTAATAACCTATGCCTGCTATCGTTGTGATACCTGCTCGATACTCATCGACCCGATTCCCGGGTAAGCCCCTTGCACTCCTCAAAGGCATACCGGTCATCCAGCATGTATATCAAAATTCCCTGCATGCAAAACGCGCTGCCGGGGTAATCGTCGCCACAGACAGCGAAACCATATTCGAGAAGGTTCTGTCATTCGGAGGGAAAGCGGTTATGACCTCTCCTGAACATGAATCGGGCACTGACCGCATCGCTGAGGCGGCCCAAGCCCTTGATTATGATATAATTGTTAATGTTCAGGGCGACGAACCGCTAATCAGATCCGAAATGATAGATGAAGTCATTGCCGTTCTGGACGACGCACGGGCGTCTATAGGCACGCTTGCAAAAAAGATAACTGATCCGCGGGAAATCTTTGACCCCAATGTGGTCAAGGTCGTTTTTGATGAAAGCGGACATGCCTTTTACTTTTCCCGTGCCCCGATTCCCTATCACAGAGATGAATGGAGAACAAAAGACATATACGGGGATACTCATTGTTACAAGCATATCGGCATCTATAGCTTTCGCAGAGATGCCCTTTTGCGGCTTACAGGGCTCGCTCCGTCACGGCTTGAGAAGATCGAGAAATTAGAACAACTCCGGGCGCTTGAACATGGATTTACTATTAAGGTGAATGAAACTTCTTTTGAAACATACGGGGTAGATACCCCCGAAGACTTGGAAAGGATCGAACAATGCCTAAATTTATCTTCATAACAGGAGGAGTCTTATCGTCTCTCGGCAAGGGGATCGCCGCGGCTTCCATAGGGGCCCTGCTGGAAGCAAGCGGACTTAAGGTCACCATTCAGAAACTTGACCCGTATATCAACGTCGACCCGGGCACCCTGAGCCCTTTTCAGCACGGTGAGGTCTTTGTCACGGACGACGGAGCCGAAACAGATCTGGATCTCGGCCATTACGAGAGGTTTACCCATATAAGAACCGCTCAGGCAAATAATTTCACAACCGGCAAGATATATTATAACGTTATCTCAAAAGAGCGGCGGGGAGATTACCTCGGGGACACAGTACAGGTCATACCACATATAACCGACGAAATCAAACGTGCGATAAAATCTGTGGGAAATAACAATGATGTTGTCATTGTGGAGATCGGCGGCACTGTCGGTGACATCGAAAGTCTGCCCTTTCTTGAGGCGATCAGGCAGATGCGTTACGATGTCGGGAGGGAAAATGTACTATATATCCATCTTACCCTTCTCCCGTATATAAAGACTTCGGGAGAGCTGAAAACAAAGCCTACGCAGCACAGCGTTAGAGAAATCCGCGCTATCGGCATACAACCTGATCTGCTTCTCTGCAGGACAGACAGAAATCTGACTGCCGAGGCAAAAAAGAAGATAGCGATACACTGCAATCTTGATGGCGACGCAGTTATAAATGCCATCGATGTCGAAACAATCTACGAGGTTCCTCTTGCGCTTAACGCTGAAGGGCTCGACCGTCAGATCATTAATAAACTGAGATTGCCTGCCAGGGAGACGGAACTTGACCAATGGAAGGATATTGCCAAAAAGATCAAAGAACCACGGCATGAGGTGACCATAGCCATTGTCGGAAAATATGTCGGGCTTAAGGACTCTTACAAGAGCCTTACCGAGGCGCTTGTCCATGGCGGGATAGCAAACGACTGCCGCGTCAATCTCCAGTGGATTGATTCGGAAGAGGTTGAGGTCCATGGTCCGGAAAAATATCTCTCTGATACTGACGGCATACTGGTGCCTGGGGGATTCGGTTATCGAGGCATAGAAGGCAAAATCGAGTCCATAAAATATGCGAGAGAAAAAAAGATCCCTTATTTCGGGATCTGCCTCGGAATGCAGTGTGCGGTAATAGAGTTCGCCCGTAATGTCTGCGGACTCAAGGCGAATAGCTCCGAATTCGATCTGAACGCTCCGGCACCTGTCATATATCTTATGGAAAAATGGTACGACTTCAGAAAGGGAAAGGTGGAGGAGAGGACGGAAACAACCCAAAAGGGCGGTACCATGCGTCTCGGAGCATATCCCTGCATTGTCGAAGATAACACTATCGCCTTTGAGGCTTACGGGAAAAAAGAGATATCTGAGCGGCACAGACACCGCTATGAGTTCAACAATGCCTACAAGGGAATTGTTACTAGAATGGGGATGAAAATCAGCGGTGCAAGCCCTGACGGAGAGCTGGTCGAAATTGTCGAGCTCCAGGGTCATCCGTGGTTTTTGGGATGTCAGTTCCACCCTGAATTCAAGTCAAGGCCTATTGAGCCTCATCCGCTTTTCAGGGCATTTATCGGAGCGTCTCTGAAAGAAAAGCGCTCCCTGTTCCCTTCTGTTGAAGAACAGGCAAGGTAGTAATGGAAGTAAAAATCGATACCGTGCGCATAGGTGGCAGCCATCCCCTGGTGATCATCGCCGGTCCCTGCGTCTTAGAGGATATGGACCTGGCATACCATACAGCAGAAAAATTAAAGGATATCTGCAGCCTGGCAGGCCTTCCGTTTATCTTCAAGAGTTCCTTTGACAAGGCAAACAGAACCTCTTTCAATGCTTTTCGGGGTCCTGGAATGGATAAAGGACTGACGATGCTGGCAGATATCAAAAGTAAACTCGGCATCCCTGTGCTTTCTGATATCCACTCAGTTGATGAGATACTACCTGCATCCGAAGTGCTTGATGTCCTCCAGATCCCTGCCTTTCTCTGCAGACAGACTGATCTGATCATTGCCGCCTCAGAAACCGGAAAGCCGGTTAATATTAAGAAAGGCCAGTTTCTTGCGCCCTGGGATGTAAAAAATATAATAGAGAAATTCATATCTACGGGCAATCAGAGCTTATGCATAACGGAGCGGGGCACATCATTCGGATATAATAATCTCGTTGTTGATTTCAGAGGAATACCGATCATGCGGTCCTTTGGCTTTCCTGTCTTATTTGATATAACGCACAGTCTTCAGCTGCCTGGTGGTCAGGGCAGTGCCTCAGGAGGACAGCGCGAATTTGCCGGTCCGCTTGCACGCGCGGCAGCAGCTGTCGGAGTTAACGGCTTATTTATGGAAGTCCATCCGGAACCTGAAAAGGCATTATGTGACGGCCCCAACATGATCCGACTTGAAGATGTTCACAAAATGTTGAATACCGTAAAGACCATAGACGAACTCCTGTACAAAACCTCCGGGGGTCTGCATTGAAAGAATTAGCATCAGGCAGTAAACATGGATAACCTGATCGATATCGCAAAGAGGGTTTTGCAGACCGAGGCAGACGCAATCGCAGGCCTTATTGAAAAACTCAACAGTAGTTTCGAAAAGGCCATCGACATCATCTCGCAAAGTAAGGGAAGAGTGGTTGTCACCGGCATGGGAAAGTCAGGACTGGTGGGGAAAAAAATAGCCGCAACCCTCGCCTCCACCGGCACGCCGGCCTTCTTTATGCATCCTGCAGAGGCAAGCCATGGAGACCTCGGCATGGTTACTCCTGATGACGTAATCATCGCAATCTCAAACAGCGGCGAGACAGAGGAACTGATCGGCCTGATCCCTTTTCTTAAAAGATTTAATGTCAGTCTTATATCTTTGACCGGGAATTCCCTTTCGACCCTTTCGAGGGCTTCCGACGTCACACTCGATATATCTGTCAAAGAGGAAGCCTGTCCGCTGGGTATAGTTCCAACTGCTTCAACGACTGCTACTATCGCAATGGGCGATGCCTTAGCAGTCTGTCTTTTAACAAAGAGGGGGTTCAGAGAAGAAGATTTCGCTTTTTTTCACCCCAGCGGGAGCCTCGGGAAGAAGCTGTTCATAAAGGTAAAAGATATTATGCATGCAGGCGATTCCCTCCCCGAAATATCTCCTGACACCCTCATGACAGACGCAGTGATGGAGATATCCTCCAAAAGACTCGGCATCACTCTAGTGACTTCCGATAAAAAGATCCTCGGCATTATAACGGACGGGGATATACGACGCGGGATAGAAAAATGGGGAAAGGCCATCTTTGATATGACTGCAAAAGAGGTCATGTCAAGAAATCCCAAGACCATATCAGGAGAAGAGCTCGCGGCCAAGGCACTCTCTCTCCTGGAAAGGCACTCCATTACTGTGCTTGTCGTCCCTGATGAAAAAGGACGGGCCGCCGGGATTATTCACCTCCACGATATATTGAAACAGGGGATAGCATGAAAGGGAAAAGAACGCCTCAAAAGGGAGTCGTGTCGATACGGGAAAAAGCCAGAGGAGTTAAACTCCTTATCCTCGATGTTGATGGTGTTCTGACGGACGGCAGTATAATCCTCGATAATGAGGGGAACGAGTACAAATCGTTTCATGTGCGGGATGGCCACGGCATTAAGATGCTCATAAAAGCCGGTGTCCAGGTAGCCATTATTACCGGCCGCCATTCAAAGGTCGTTGACCGCAGGGCCCATGAACTGGGTATCACAGAGGTTTTTCAAAAATGCTTCCTCAAGACCGCGGCCTACAACATCCTCCGTGAGAAATATTCATTATCAGACAAAGAGATAGCATATATCGGCGACGACATAGTTGACGTACCTATAATGGCAAAGGTCGGCTTGCCTGTTGCTGTTGCCGATGCAGTGGCTGAATTACGGCAATACGCCTTATTTGTCACAAAAAACAGGGGGGGAAGAGGAGCGGTCAGGGAAGTTACTGATTTCATCCTCAAGGCAAAGGGGATCTGGGAGGGTCTGTTTGATGAGTACTTTAAGGTTTAACCTGCCTACTATTCTGACGCTCAGTAGAATCGTCCTGATACCGTTCTTTATCCTCTCGGTTTACCGGCATCCTCTCCTGGGAGCCTTTGTCTTTGGCATCGCTTCCCTTACGGACTTCCTTGACGGCTACCTCGCCAGACGGTCCGGACAGATAACCAAATTCGGGATTATCATGGATCCAATTGCCGACAAATTTCTTGTCATATCGGCCCTGATCGTTCTGGTTGATATGGAAAGGCTCTCTGCATGGATAGCCATTATACTGATCGTCAGGGATTTCCTCATTACAGGGCTTCGGGTTGTCGCGCTTTCCCGCGATATTGTAATGCCTGCTGAAATCGGGGGGAAACTTAAGACAGCCGCGCAGATTACGTCTATTTTATGCCTTATTCTAATGGGTAACGTAGTTGGAATTGATCTTTATGATATAGGGCTTTTTTTCATCTGGATAGCGCTGGTGCTATCTGTGCTTTCAGGAATTAAATATACTGTTTCTTTCTGGAGAAACCTTTGAAGATCCTTCTCTTATCGCTCTTTGCCTTTATCACCGGTTCGATACCTACGGGGCTTCTCATAGCTAAGAGCAGAGGTATTGATCTCAGAAGAACCGGCAGCGGAAACATAGGCGCAACAAATGTTCTGCGCTCTGCAGGCAAATTGCCTGCGTTATTGACCCTCCTCGGAGATGCCTTAAAAGGTGTCATGGCTGTTTTGGTTGCGCGTTATTTTGAAACAGGGCCATTTTACGAGGGTATTATCGGTTTTTGTTCCATTCTGGGGCACAATTTTTCCCTCTTTCTTAGATTCAGGGGGGGGAAGGGGGTTGCCACCAGTCTGGGGGTATTAAGTATTTACTCTCCACAAACAGGGCTTTTTACTTGTATAATATGGCTTATGGCGGCGGGTATTACAAAATATTCTTCCCTTGGGGCGCTCGTATCATTTGGCATGCTGCCGATAAGTATAATTCTGCTTGATCATAAGGACAAGTTTCCAGTTGCCTTGTTAATAACAATTCTCATCTTCATAAGGCACTCAAGTAATATATCCCGCCTCCTTAGACGCACAGAACCGAAGGTGGGGAATAAAGTATGAAGAAATTAGCCTTCTGCCTTCTTCTGCTTGCCTTGCTTATACCCCGCATTTCGGTCAGCGAGGATTCATACGACATACAGTTAAACAAGGGCATCCGGAATTCTCTCGAATATTCTTATGCCCTTATACAGCAGTCCACCGACAGACGTGCGGATGCAGTGGCCCTTCTGAAAAAGGCCCAAATATATTCTCCTGACCTGCCGGCAGTCTATTTTGCTCTGTCTCGTGCGGGCTTTTCATTCTCAGGTGCCGGTATATTGGACAGCGTCAACTATATTGTGCAGGGGATCAATGCTTATTCAAGAAATTTCTGGTGGTCCTTTACCTTGTCAGGATCTCTCTTTTTCAGTCTTATCCTGTCATTCATCCTGTCTATGATTATCATCGTCAGTATAAGGCTTATCGCTGACATGGCCCTCTTTGCTCATGATCTCAGGGAAAATGCCTTCTATATCTTCTTTCTGCTGGCATTGGTTATGTTTTCTATCATTAGTCCTCTGTTTTTCATTGCCGGGCTCCTGATCCTTCTCGGCCTTTACATGAAGAAAAGCGACCGGATCACGGTTTACCTTTTCCTGCTGTTTCTCATCTTTTCTCCGATGGTTTTTAAAGCTGTCTCGATTTTTATCAATACCTCGTCTTCCGGGACAATAAAGGCTATCATCCAGGCAAATGAAGGCTCAAGCAACGATTATGCATTATCGGTCCTCAAAAATAGGGATGACTTTATTTCCAGTTTTTCTTATGCCCTGGCATTAAAGCGCTCCGGTCATTATAACGAGGCGATCACTGTTTACAAAAAACTTGCTGAAAAAAGGCCGGCTGCAAAGGTATATGTAAATCTGGGTAACTGCTATGTAGGCTTATACAATTTCCTGGAGGAAAAACGCTTCAATCTTGAGGAAGCGGCGAAATACTATGTGCTGGCTCTTAATACTAAACCTGTTGTCTCCGCATATTACAATCTCTCCCAGGTTTCCCGGGAAATGCTCGATTTCCCAAAGGGAGAGGAGTATTTCAAGTATGCCCTTGATCAGGACAGGGTAGCCGTATCAAGCTACAGCTTGCTTTCCGGAAGAAACCCCAACAGGCTTGTAGCTGATGAAACGCTTGTGACTGCGGATCTATGGGAATACGCCGTGGGAGCGGATACTACGGCGACAACATTCGGCTTCTCGCTTATTCCTGCTACCTTCATTCCGGTTCTCGCCTTAGCCCTGCTCATATCTTTCTATCTATTGACCACTCGCTTGAAACAAAAGGCTTACCGTTGCAGGAAATGTAACGATATCCTCTGCCCAAAGTGTGAAAAACGCATCATGTGGGGCCAGATGTGCCCCCAGTGTTATCGCTCTCTTATAAAGCTCGATGAGCTTGATGTTAAAGAAAGAGTGGCGAGACTCCTCTCTATTTACGAGAAACAGCGCAAGCGTAGAAATGCCATGAAGATCCTCTCTTTTATCCTCCCGGGTTCTTCACAGATCTTCGCCGGCAAGATATTGCTTGGGTTTTTCTTTTTGTGGCCTTTTCTTTTTTTTATTCTTGTACCTGTGACAAACTTATTCTTTTCGATGCGGAGCTCTCTGGTATCACACAGCTTTTTTAACTGGGCGGCATTATTCATGGCGATAATGCTGTATTTTGCTACAAACCTCATAACGAGACAGAGGATTTCAAAAGGATGGCTTTAGAAGGTTCTTTATCAGATTTTGGTCTTGCCGACATTCTCCAGCTTATCTATTTTCAGAGAAAGACAGGGGTGTTGACCCTTGAAGGCAAGACAGACAAGGTGCGGCTTCTCTTTATCGAAGGCAATATTTCAGGCGCTGAATCAAAAAGAAGGATTGACGACAACAGGCTTGGAAAGGTGCTGCTGAAAAAAGGACTTATAAAAGAGGTTGACCTGCAGTCTGCTCTTGAGGAACAGCGTAAAACCGGGATGAAACTCGGCAACATCCTCATCAGGAAGGAGCAGGTCGGAAAAGACATTGTCGTGGAGATACTGAGCAGCCAGATAACTGAAACCGTAATCCAGATATTTGGATGGAAACAAGGCACTTATGAGTTTGCAGCACAGGGAGTGCCCCAGGATAAAGATCTGCCTTTTTCTATAGACACGCAGCATCTGCTTATGGAGGGTCTGAGAATCGTTGATGAAATGTCCGTCATCAAGGATAAAATTACCCTGGACACGGTACTACATAAAAAAGCCGGATCTCCCTCCGGATTGACTGAGGAAGAAGAGGAGATTCTCTCGTATGTTGATGGTGAAAACGATGTAAGCACCATTATAGATTTAAGCGGAAAGGATAATTTCCAGGTATCAAAGACCCTCTTATCTCTTATGGAAAAAGGCATCATCGAGGCATTTGAGGCGCAGGCTGTCATTACAGAGGATCTTACTGTTGAAACCAGGAAGCATCTTGCCATTATCAGCTATCTGCCTGCCGTTGCTATCGCGCTTTCCCTAATCCTCAGCCTTACTGTTGTGCTGATGCATCAAGGCGAAGTTCTGAAGAAATTCAGGGCGGCCGGAGATATCGAGGAGCTGAGATTGACCTTAGAAACATTCAGGATGGAACATTCAGCATATCCCCAGTCACCGGACCTGATCACCAGGAAAAAGGACCCCTGGGGCAGGCCTTATATCTACCACCTGTCAGAAAACCTTTTTTCTATCACCAGCGCAGGCGCTGACGGTAAAGAAGGCACTGGAGATGACATTTATTGAAGAGTGGCCGGACTCTGGATTATCTGGCTTATAAAGATCTACGGGAACCGACTGGACCGGATTATCGGGATCCAGCGCTTTCGTCTGTTACGCGCCCATGAAGCGGCATAATGAAAATAAAGCAGTTGTTCTGCTGAGCGGAGGCATAGACTCATCGACAGTTCTGGCCATGGCTAAAGCAGGCGAATATGATCTGCATGCATTAAGTTTCAATTATCATCAGAGACATTCGAGGGAACTCGAATCTGCAAAGATGATCGGTTCAGCCCTCGAAGTAAAAAAACACCTTTTCATAAGCTTCGACATGCGGGAGATTGGCGGGTCCGCTCTGACTACTGAACTCGCGGTACCTAAGAAATTCGGATCTGACGAACAGGATGCGTTTCAGCCGGCTAAACATTTCATACCTGTCACATATGTTCCTGCCCGTAATACCATTTTTCTCTCCTTTGCTCTGGCCTGGGCAGAAGTGCTCGGAGCCGGGCATATTTTTATAGGAGCCAATGCCGTTGATTACAGCGGGTACCCGGATTGCAGGCCTCAGTATCTGCGGGCATACGAAGAAATGGCTAATCTTGCAACCAGGATATCTGTCGAGGGAAACCTGAAATTTAGAATTCACGCTCCTCTCTTATCCATGACAAAGGCTGAAATCATACGGAAAGGACTAGAGTTAGGCCTCGACTACTCCCTCACCTGGAGCTGTTATGACCCTCAGCGGGCCCCCCTAAAAAAAGGCTCCGGCCACGGGGCGGATTTACTTCCTTGCGGTTTCTGCGACAGCTGCCTGATCAGAAGAAAGGGTTTTCGCGAAGCCGGGGTTGAAGACCCCCTGACGGCTTGTAATACCAACGATGTTTCATCTCTGCTATGATAGACTACACTTAGAAGGAGGGCTTATGGAAGAAAAACTTTCTCGCGAAGAGTTCGTCAAAAAAGCGATTGTGAGTCTGAGGAAAGAGGGTTATAAGGGAATCCATTCGGTATACTCAGGATTTAACGAGGCTTATAAAAAGTACTTTCAGGGAGAAAATCCGATTGAAACTACAAACAGACTCGCGCAGGAGGGAAAAATCGTCATAAGGCCCGTGAAAGGCGGAGTTATGCTCTATCTGCCTGAAGACGCACCCGGCGCAAGCAGTGCAGATCAGACATTAAAAAAGATGGGCCTGGGTTGAACTCGGGACAGCCGGATAAGCAGATGCTGCTTTCGGTCCTGCCATCGGTAGATGAAGTTCTCAAGTCACCTGACGGGACAAGATGGCTATCCACCTTTCGCAGAAAGAGGGTTCTTCAGGCCATACGCTCCACACTTGAGGCAAAAAGAGCTCTTCTTCTTAATGGGCGGTCAGCTGAATTTAATCCGGATTTGCTCGCGAATGATATCGAGAAGACAATTCACGAACTTTCAGCTTTCAGCCTTACACCTGTAATCAATGCAACAGGAATAGTCATTCATACAAACCTTGGGAGAGCCATACTGTCCGAGAAGGTCCTGGAAAATGTCCTCGCTGTTAGCAGCGGATATTCCAATCTGGAATACGACCTTGAGTCAGGGAAAAGGGGTAAGAGGCATACCCATACGACACGGCTTCTGAAGGAGATTACAGGGGCAGAGGATGCGCTTATCGTTAATAACAATGCGGCTGCTGTTCTGCTATGCCTGAATACGCTTGCAACCGGAAGAGAGGTCGTAGTCTCCAGGGGGGAACTCGTCGAGATCGGCGGATCATTCAGAGTTCCTGATGTCATGGCGGCAGGTAATGCCTTATTGCGGGAAGTAGGCACAACCAATAAAACCCACCTTCGTGACTATATACATGCGATTAACGAACATACCGGCCTTCTGTTGAAAGTCCATCAGTCAAATTACAAAATCATAGGATTTACTGACGAAGTAAAGATTGAAGAACTGGTCTCCCTGGGCAGGAGACATCAGATACCTGTCATGTACGACCTCGGCAGTGGATGTCTATTGGACCTGAAACCATACGGTATTTATTCAGAGCCTTCTGTAAAGGAGATAGTGAAGGCTGGTGTAGATGTAGTATCGTTTAGCGGGGACAAGCTACTCGGAGGCCCACAGGGAGGCATAATCGCCGGGAGGAAAGAATATCTTGATAAGATAAGGAGGAATCCTCTTGCGCGCGCTGTAAGGGCTGACAAGCTTGCTATAGCGGCATTTGAAGCAACGTTCATGGCGTACATTGATGAGGAAAACGCAATAGAGGAGATACCGACATTACACATGCTGGTTGAGTCACCTGCTACCATAAGATCGCGGGCCAATAAGATAGCGTCGGCCTTGAGACGGGTCGTTAAAGACGTACAGATTGAGGTTATACCGGACTCTTCCAAGGCAGGGGGCGGCTCCCTTCCGGAGGTAGAGTTCCCAACCTTTGCTGTCTCTATCAGACCTGTCCGTATCTCTGTTAATGAACTGGAGACCAGACTGAGAAAAGGGATAACTCCGGTTATTGCGAGGATTAAAGACGACTCCCTGCTACTGGACGCCCGGACTATACAAAAAAAGGAGTTGGGCTGCCTGGTGACAGCAGTTGTAACCTCGCTCTCAGCAGCGTAGTCGCCAGGAGAAGACTTCAGAGGATGCTGTAATAGGTATTCCCATGAAGAAACGCAGCATGTGTCATTTGCCGTTTAATTTCTTTAAAAGAAGGGCTGAAAGTGTAAAATGAGGAAATTCATCTTCTTTGACCTTCTTATAAAAATCGCATAGTTCACAGCTTTTATATTTTTGAGCAAATGTTCCCTGAACCTCCCCTTTGCATAATGTGCCTGCTAGAATCCAGCAACTCCTGCCCGCATTAATACCTCCATGCACCCCATCGAGTTGGTGCGCTTTCGTAGCAGGGCATATTCCCAAGTCATGAACGTGAGCGCCTTCTGGTTCCCTGCCGCATTTTTTAAATTCCCAGCAGTTTAGTTTCTGTTTTTTTGTCACCTTCCCTACCTCCAGCCGGACTACTTGTTTATATTTAGCGCCTTAAATTAATTATACACAATGCAGGATAAGAAATGCCCAACCATTTTTCTTCAGGAAAATATTATAATTGTGAAACTTCGGGATTACAAGGCAAAATAATGCGTCATATAATTCTTGGCACAGCAGGGCACATTGATCACGGAAAAAGTTCGTTGGTAAAGGCTCTTACCGGAATCGATCCCGATCGTCTAAAGGAAGAAAAAGAGCGTGGCATCACGATTGATATAGGGTTTGCAGACCTTATTTACCCGGATGATGCTCTTACTGTGGGAATTGTTGATGTTCCGGGACATGAGAAACTGATCAGAAATATGTTGGCCGGGGCTGGAGGAATTGATCTGGTTATGCTCGTTATAGCTTCCGACGAGGGGATCATGCCGCAAAGCCGGGAACACCTCGCGATATGCAACCTATTGAAGATCAAATCCGGACTGATAGCAATAACAAAAAAAGATCTTGTAGAAAAAGACTGGCTCGGCCTTGTTCAGGATGAGATACAGGAATTTGTTAAGGGAACTTTTCTCGAAAACGCTCCCATTGTCGCGGTATCGTCAAAAACAGGCGAAAATCTGGAACTATTAAAAAAAATGTTACGGGACATGTCCCTTGCTGTGACTCCGAAAACGTCGCTTGGTCTATTCAGATTACCGATTGACAGGGTATTCACCTTAAAGGGCTTTGGAACTGTCATCACCGGAACAGCAATTTCAGGCAAGGTATCTGTCGATGATGCGATAGATATCTTGCCGGGGACTCTCAAGACAAAAGTGCGTGGATTACACAGTCATGGTAAATTTATTAATACGGCCTATGCCGGACAGCGGGTTGCGATAAATCTGCAGTCTGTTCAAAAGGAAGACCTGCGGAGGGGAGATGTCGCAGTTACACCTTCAAGTTTTTACCCTACAAAAATACTTGACGCCTTTCTGGAGCTTCTCAGGGATGTTCCGGTTCTGAAAAACAGAAGTCTTATTCACTTTTACGCAGGCACATCAGAGACAATTGCCAGGGTTATCCTTTATGGAAGAGATGAATTAAAAGCCGGAGAAAGTGGTTATTGTCAGTTCAGGCTTCAGGCGCCGATCGTTGCCGTGTCCGGAGACAGGTATATCATCAGGAGATTTTCTCCCCTCGAGACTCTTGGCGGAGGCGAAATACTTGATACTTCTCCTGTCAAGAGGAGGTATAGGGACACCGCTGACACTTTGAAGTCAATCCATGAAGGCACCATAGATAAGAAGATTTCTCTCAAAATTAAACAGATGGGGCGCAATGGAATGGTAGTTGGCCTTTTGCATGGCTGGATTAACGCAGAACTTCCGGCGGTATCTGATGCATTGGGCAGACTGAAAAAGACTGAAGAAATTCTGCAGTACGAAGATATCCTTCTTCACAACGCATCCTTTACCAATATCAGAAATGAAATGCTCGAAATTCTAAGGTCTTTTCACAAAAATAATCCACTCAAATCCGGAATGTCCAAAGAAGAAGTAAGAAATCAGCTTAAGCTATCACCTCGCTTATTCAACTTTATACTGACAAGTCTCAAGGATGTAAGCGTTGAAAAGGATATCATGCGCATGAGAGATTTTAAGATAGCACTCTCTGTAAATGAAGAAGAGTATAGAAATAAAATCATGGATTCACTGATAAAGAGCAGGTTTCAGCCACCAACTAAAGAAGAGCTTGCCCTCTCACTGAAAATAGATCAAAAGCGCATTTCGGATCTCCTGAATATACTCATAAAGGAAAGTCAAATAGTAAAAGTCAATGATTCGATTTATCTTTCGGCGGACTCTTTTCAGGATATATTAACTTTGTTAAAGAATTTTTTTTCAGGAAAACAGGAACTATCTGTTGCGGAGTTCAGAGATCTTCTGAATACCTCAAGAAAATTTGCGCTGCCAATTCTTGAATATCTTGATTCTCGCAAGATTACCTTACGAACCGGTGACGTAAGAAAATTTATGTTAAAATCATAGGTATTTTTTTATATCAACACTCTTTTCTAATACTTATTTATATATATACATAAAAGATAGTAGTAATAGGAGGTGTTAGGAAGTAGATAAATAGACGAAGGCCGTGTTACAGATGAAGAATTTAAGTATAAAACACTGTCGGGATCGAAAGTGCTTTATAAACCGTCCTGGGATATTTAAAGTGCTTATATAATACTAACAGCAAACTTACAGAGATATTGTATGGAAAAACGATTTAAGCTATAATAACGTACCTCCCTACTCGAAGTTATTAACAATTGTTGATAAATTGTTAATAAGGGCATTTAAAAAATATGACAATAGAAGAAATATGGAACAAAAGTCTCTTGCGAATCGAGGGAAAAGTTGGAAATAGTGTCTTCGATTTGTGGTTTAAGCCAATCAAACTTTCACAGTTGAAAGATCAGACAGCAACCCTTGAGATCCCAAACCGTTTTTTTAAAGAGTGGATTGAAGATTCATATCCAAATCTCATAAGAGAATCGATGGAGACGGTCGTTGGTCATGAGGTAACTCTGCGCTATAAGATAGAAGATAAACAGCCCGGTGTCCAGAAGAAGATCATAGATAAGCTTGAAAATAGAAGAATAAAACTGGCAAACAAGGGGATCTATCTTAATCCTAAGTTTTCTTTCGAAAACTTTATTACAGGCAACAGTAATCAGTTCGCCCATGCAGCTGCAATTGCTGTTGCTGAATCGCCTGGCAAGACATATAATCCTCTGTTTATTTATGGCGGAGTCGGTCTTGGGAAAACGCATCTCATGCATGCTATTGGCAATCGGGTACTGGATTCAAGACAGGATTTTTCGGTGCTCTATGTATCCTCGGAACAGTTTACGAATGAAGTAGTGTCCTCGCTGCGGCATGACAAGATGACAGAGTTAAAGGAAAAATATAGAAACCTGGATCTCCTCCTTCTTGATGATGTGCAGTTTATCGCGAAAAAAACTGCTACGCAGGAAGAATTTTTTTATACGTTTAATGCACTCTATGAGAAGCAGAAGCAGATAGTCATATCCTGCGACAGACCACCTAAAGAAATTAGTGAGGTTACGGACAGGCTCAGGTCAAGGTTTAATATGGGGCTGATAGCAGATATCCAGCCTCCGGACATAGAGACGAAGCTGGCCATTATTTATAAAAAAGCTGATACCATGGGCATAAAAAGAATACCTGATGAAGTAGTAAATTTCCTTGCGACAAAGATCAAGTCCAATATCCGGGAGCTCGAAGGATGCCTTATCAGGATAGCTGCCCAGTCGTCGCTTACCGGAGAGGAAATATCCCTTGATACGACAAAGAAGATCCTGAAAGATATTATTCATGATGATGAGAAACCAATTACTATTGAGTCTGTGCAGAAGACCGTGTGTGATTTTTATAATATGACACTCTCAGATATCAAGGCAAGGCGAAGGACCAAGGAAATTGCCATGCCGAGACAGATAGCGATGTATCTCTGCAAGCAGGTTACGAATGCCTCGCTGCATGAAATAGGAAAGAATTTTGGAGGCAAGGATCATGCTACTGTGATCTATGCCTGCAGACAGGTGGAAGAAAAACGCGTAAAGGACGAGACCTTCAGCAGGATGATAGACAATCTCCTGCAGAAGATAAAAAACTAAGGAGGGGATATGAAAATAATTGTTGCTAAGGATGAAATTCTGGCTAAACTCTCCAATATCCAGAATATTGTTGAAAAGAGAAATACCATGCCTATTTTGAGCCATTTTCTTTTAGATGCGGGTAAGCAGAAATCCTCTATCACTGCAACAGATCTTGATACGGCGTTAAAAGAGCCCCTTCAGATCAAGGTGGAAAAAGAGGGCAGGATCTGTATCCCTGCCAGAAAGATGTTTGAGATCGTACGAGAGGTTGAGGGCGAACTTATACTGGAATCTCTCGATGAGCAGTGGCTGAAATTAAAAGCGGGCGCCAGCAATTTCAGGCTTGCCTGTCTTTCTGCCAAGGAATTTCCCGCATGGCCGGGCATGGAGGATACGGAGGAAATATCCCTTCCGGCATCTGTACTTTCTGAGGTGATTGAAAAAACCGTTTATGCGGCCGGCGAGAGTGACACGCGCTATACACTGAACGGCATTCTTTTTCATGTCTTGCCGGACGGTAAAATCACCGTTGTCGGCACCGACGGCCACCGGCTCGCTTGCGTTAACAGGACGATCGAAGGTTCGATACTTGCAGAAAGGAAGATTATAGTTCCAAGAAAGGCGGCGACCGAGCTCAGAAAGCTCCTTGACAAGACTGTGGAAAAAGTGAAGGTATCGTTGTGCAAGAACCATATGCTTTTTACCATAGGAGAAATGCAGTTTCTCACAAGACTGATCGAGGGAACATATCCAAATTACGAGCAGGTAATCCCGGCTTCCAATGAAAAAAGAATAGTCGTGCAGAGGGATATCTTTGCAAAAACAGCTCGCCGGGTTGCGATTATGTCACGGGAGAAGTCAAATGCTGTAAAGGTTGACCTATCTGAGAATTTAATCACCATAACATCCTCGAATCCAGATCTTGGCGAGGCACAGGACGAGATTTCAGTCGAGTATAAGGGCGAGAGTCTTTCATTGGGATTCAATGCCAGATACCTTATAGATATCCTTGAGTCGATGGTTTCCGAGAACATTATTATGGAATTGCAGGCTTCCCTGAGTCCGGTGTTGCTCAGAGAGGAGAAGGATGAGAGCTACAGGTGTGTACTTATGCCTATGCGGATATAGCGGCAAAAAATACAGCGGGACAGAGGAAAGATGGAAGAAAAAGAAAATAAGCAGGAGCAGCAGGAATCATACGGCGCTGAAGACATAAAGATACTGAAGGGGCTAAGCGCTGTCAGAAAACGGCCTGCCATGTATATTGGTTCAACCGGCCCTGAAGGACTGCATCATCTCGTATACGAGGCAGTGGATAACAGCGTTGATGAATCTCTTGCAGGGCAGTGCAGCGTAATTGATGTCATACTCCATCATGATGGAAGTTGCACAGTCATAGATGACGGGAGGGGAATTCCCACCGGGCCTCATCCGGGCGATTCTGAAAAGCGTACTGCTGCGGAGGTTGTTCTGACAGAACTTCACGCAGGGGGAAAGTTTGAATCAAAGGCATATAAGATTTCCGGAGGTCTTCACGGCGTTGGGATATCAGTCGTTAATGCCCTGTCGGAGTGGCTTGAGGTCGAGATAAAACAGAATGGGCAGGTTTTCCAGCAGCGCTTTGAACGGGGAAAACCGACCGGCTCCTTGACCGTTGTCGGCAAGACAAAGGGGAGGGGAACAAAGGTTACCTTTAAGCCTGATCCCGAGATATTCGAAATGACTGATTTCAGCTATGATGTGCTTTCTCAGAGACTGAGAGAGCTGGCTTTTCTAAATAAAGGTCTGAAGATCACGATCCTCGATGAGCGGGTCGAAAAAAATCAGGAGTTTCTTTATAAGGGAGGGATAGTTTCCTTTGTTGAACATTTGAACAAGAACAAGACCCCCTTGCATCCCAAGCCGGTCTACATAGCCGGAGAAAAGGAGGGGATCTTTGCCGAAGTGGCGCTGCAGTATAACGATAGTTATGCGGAGGCCATTTTTACTTTTGCAAATAACATTAATACGAGAGAGGGCGGCACCCACCTTATCGGATTTAAATCCGCTCTAACAAGGACTGCAAACAGCTATGCCACGTCCTCCGGCACCATTAAAGGAGGTAAAGAAGGCATATCAGGCGACGATATCCGGGAGGGACTGACTGCGGTCATAAGTGTAAAGCTGCCGAATCCCCAGTTTGAAGGGCAGACAAAAATGAAACTCGGCAACAGTGAGGTTAAAGGTATCGTTGAGTCCATAGTGAATGATACGCTCTCAACCTATTTCGAAGAAAATCCTTCTATTGCAAGAAAGATCATTGAAAAGGCCATTCAGGCTGCGAGGGCAAGAGATGCGGCCAGGAAGGCCCGGGAACTTACCAGGAGAAAAGGGGCGCTGGAGGACACCGGCCTGCCGGGCAAACTCGCGGACTGCTCAGAAAAGGATCCGGCCCTAAGTGAGTTATTCATAGTTGAGGGTGACTCCGCTGGGGGCTCGGCCAAACAGGGTAGGGACCGTCGTACGCAGGCTATCCTTCCCCTGAGGGGAAAGATCCTGAATGTGGAAAAAGCCAGGTTTGATAAGATGTTGGGCTCGGAGGAGATCAGAATACTGATAACAGCCATGGGAACGGGTATTGGTGCAGATGATTTTGATATCGCGAAGATCCGATACCATAAGATTGTACTTATGACTGACGCTGATGTTGACGGGGCCCATATCAGAACCCTTCTCCTGACTTTTTTTTATCGGCAGATGCCACAGATTATCGAGAATGGATATCTCTATATAGCGCAGCCGCCGTTGTTTAAAGTGAAGAAGGGCAGGACAGAAAAATATATCCAAAACGAAGCCGAGATGCAGAATATGCTGTTTGAACTTGCAGCTGACGAGATAACATTATCTCTAAAGGGACAGGACGTGAAAGGAAAGGCCCTTATCCCGACTCTGAAGCGCCTCCTTAATTACCAAAAGCTTATTGAATGGTTTGAGCGTAGACGGAAAGACGCCGCTGTGTTACGGTACATACTCAGGGAGGATGTCAGCAAATCGGTGTTGAAAGACAGAAACAGTATGCTTAGGATGATCGAGAAGATGGGATCGGAGATACCTGATGTCAATATAGGGGAAATATACGAAGATGAGGAACATGAAGGGTTTGGGGTCGAAATCAGGCGGCAGACATATAAGCTCGTTCTGGATGCAAATCTGCTTTTGTCTCCTGAATACCGGGAGCTGGAGGCGCTTCATAATTATATAAAGGAGCTGGGAGCGCCGCCCTACAAGGTGTCAACAAAGGATGCAGTAAAAATATTGCCATCCACGACAGAACTCCATAATTATGTGTTTGAGACTGCGAGAAAGGGACTCTCTATACAGAGATATAAAGGCCTCGGGGAAATGAATCCACAGCAACTGTGGGAAACAACTATGGATGCTGAGAAAAGGACTTTGCTCCAGGTGAGCATAGAAGACAGCGTGCAGGCTGATGAAATTTTTACTATTCTAATGGGCGATCAGGTTGAACCGAGAAAAGATTTTATTGTCAGGCATGCGTTGGAAGCAAGGAATATCGATATTTAGAGACTGCAGAGATTGGTGATCAAGTAAATCGGGTTTAAAGGAATGTCTTATAATTCTCAATGAATCTGCATGATGAAGACATAGAGCCTTTTCGCGAGGCCCTGGGAATCGCGGAGAAAGCCGGTGACAGTGCCGAGGTCTCAAAAAACTGTAACCAGATAGGGATAGTGCATCAGAAGAGGGGTGACTATGACAAGGCCCTTGATTATTCCTATAAGACATTGGGAATCACCGAAAAAACCGGAGATATCGACGGCGTTTCAAAAAGTTATAATCAGATAGGGATCGTATATCAGAAGAGGGGGGATTATGACTGGGCTCTCGAATTTTATCACAAAGCTCTCGAAATTGCTGAGAAACAGGGGGATATTTCGGGGATAACGGTGGGCTATCAGAATATAGGGATTGTGTATCAGAAAAAGGGCGAATATGATAAGGCCCTTGAACTGTCACACAAAGCCCTCGAGATCAAGGAAAAGACGGAAGATATTCACTCGATATTGAGGATATATGGGCAGATAGGGCTTTTGCATAAATTGCGGGGTGACTATGACAAGGCCCTTGATTATTCAGAAAGAGCCCTTGTTTTTGCAGAGAAGATCGGTGATATTGCCGGAATTTCAATGAGTTATAACCAGATAGGGATAGTACATCAGGAAAGAGGCGATTACGACAAGGCCCTCGATTATTCAGAAAGAGGCCTTGCCCTTGCGGAGCGGATTGGTGATATTGCAGAGGTTTCGATGAGCTATAAGCAGATAGGGATAGTACACCAGAACCGCGGTGATTACGACAAGGCCCTTGAATTTTACCAAAGGGCCCTGGAGATAGCAGAAAAGATCGGGGATATAGCAGGCGTGTCGAAGAGCTATCACCAGATAGGGATAGTACATCAGAACCGCAGCGATTACGACAAGGCTCTTGAGTTTTACCAAAAGGCCCTGGAGATAGCCAAGAAAGTCGGCGACATAGTCGGAGTTGCCAGCAGTATTGGCATGATAGGTAAGGTTATGTATATGCGGAAAAACTATAAGGATGCGTTTGTTGATTACTTAATAGCGCTGGATATTTTTGAGAGGATAGGCTCTCCGAATATAAACATTGTTCATGAATTGATTACGGAATTAACCCGCGAAATGGGCGAGGAAGATTTCAACAAGCTAATAGAGGAGTTCAAAAATTAGGTTTGCTGTCTGAAGCCTAGAATCTTTCTCCGCAATGCAATGAATTTGGCAGCCCGGAACAGTAAGTTGCCATTAACCGAATAATATCCTTTCACATATGTAAATTCTTGATCGAACTATTTCCAATGTGCTACTTTTAATGAAGGGAGAGGATTAGGCATGGATGTTTTTACCTCAAGGTTGAGACCGTTAGTGCTCCATCTGATAGTTTTAATGTCAGTGCTGTTTTGTGTCCCCCAGGCATATTCTGAAACTAAAGACACAGAAAAGATAAATGCGCTTATCAGGGAGCTGCGGAACAACGACCCTGATGTAAGGTGGAAGGCAGTCGATGCCCTGAAAGAGACCGGCAGTGCGGCGGTAGGTCCGCTGATTGAAGCAATGAAAGATACGGATCCTGATGTACACCGAATGCTTGTGGACATTTTAAAAAGTATCGGGAATCCGGCGGTCGGACCATTAATCGCTTCGCTGAAACATTCCAGCTCGTCTGTTCGTGTGGGTGCCGTCGAGATACTTGGGAAGACAGAGGATGCGCGGGCCATAGAAGCGCTCATTGTATCTTTGCGCGATGAAAGTGCCGATGTCCGGGAAAAAGCGATGAAGGCGATGATGAAAATAAGGGATCGTCGCGCAGTTGAACCGTTGATCGTATCGCTCAAGGATGGCAGCACCGATATAAGAAGGGTATCGGCAGAGGTGCTGCTTCAGATAAAAGATCCGCGGGCTGTTGAACCGCTTATAGATCTGCTTTCAGATAAGAGTGCCGATGTGCGTAGGGTTGCTGCTGAGGCTCTTTGGCAGATGAGAAATGAGCCGCAGGTAAAAAATGTCATGGAGGTAATGAAGAACCTGATTCAGATTTATAGGACATATAAGGGGATACCTCGAAGAGCTGCGAAAATGTCGCAGGAGAAATACAGGGATATGGAATATTTTAACGACAATATAAAACTTATATATAAAACTTATTCTTTATTTATTCTCGGTGCCCAGTTGGATTCAGAACCCATTTTGGTGGCAGCCTTCGATAGGTATGGCGACAGACAGATGGCCTCGGATTTCCTCAATTGCGGCAATCAGCAATTGATGCAGGAGGCCTTTAACTGGGCGCGTGATAATTATTATGAACTTAGCACCGCCTCGGTCAGTAGCGGTCCGCGGTGGGGACGTAAATGAGAATTATAGTATCACGTCAGAGCATGATAATCATGAGTCCGGCCGTTAAAAGAGATAATGCCGTTAAAACAATAAATACCTGCGTAAATTTAAGTATATAGGGAGACCGAATATATTCCAGCGCAATACCCCAGGCACCCTGAAAACCGTGGTATATGACGGAGACCAGAAAAATAATATCAAAGGCTATCCAGTATGGATTGGCAAGCCTTGCCATAACGGCTTCAAAGGCGATCTGGTCATGGCCGTTACTTGGGCCATAATAATGCATATAATAAAAATGTATCGTTAGTCCCGCTAGTAGAGTACCCCCGCTAATCCTCTGTAAAAGCCATTCCAGAGCCCCTTTCAATGCGCATTCCGAATGAAATGCAGAACTCCGTATATAACGGTTGACAGGCCCAGCGAAAGGGCTATAAGGAAAAGGGGCTTATGCAGAGGGGTTGGTGCTCCGAGATCCATCAGCGTCAGCCGGAGACCATTAAGTGCATGGAATACCACGAGCATAAGCAGAACGAGTTCTCCCAGTCTCATGAAGGGGGTATACATAAGTTCAATGATCGCTTCATACTGCCGAGGGTCTTTGAGGTGGCTCAAAAAATAGAGGTGAAGGAAAATATAGCAGGTTAGAGATATACCTGTAATGCGATGTATCCCCCATGCGAGTGAACCGGTTTTAACTTTATATCGCATTGCCTTTTAGCCAGGGGTCTATCAATCCGTCGATTTCATCAGGGGAAAGATTCGTCATCTCTGCAGCAACATCCTTTATTGCTCTTTTTTCAGCATATGCCCTTTTAGCTATCTCGGCCGCCTTGTCATACCCTAAGACCGGTGTTAAGGCTGTAACGAGGGCAGGATTTTGCTGTATTATATCGGCTATTTTATCCCGGTTAAGAATGAAACCTGAAAGAGCCTTATCAGCCAGTAGGCGGGCCGAATTTCCGAGTATAGAGAGAGACTGCAGAAGATTATGCGCTATTAATGGAAGCATGGCATTCAGCTCAAAATTGCCTGAAGCATTTCCGATTGAGACTGCCACATCATTTCCGATAACCTGGGAACACGCCATCATTGCGGACTCGCAAATAACAGGGTTGATCTTGCCGGGCATAATGCTTGATCCAGGCTGAAGCGGAGGCAAGACTATCTCTGCGAGTCCTGCAGAGGGACCGCTGTTCATGAGCCTGAGGTCATTTGCAATCTTAAATAAGGAGGTGGCTGCTGTTTTAAGATGACCGCTAAGTTCCGTGGCAGAGTCCATGCCGGCCTGTGCAGCAAAATGATTGTCTGTCTCCACAAATGCAAGACCTGTTCGTCCGGACAGTTTTCTTGCCACCATCTTTCCAAATTCAGGATGGGTATTCATACCTGTTCCTACGGCCGTACCTCCTATGGCAAGTCTTAGCAGCCTTGGTAAACAGGACATGATGCGTTCCGAGGCTTCAGCTATCTGATATGACCACCCGCTTATTTCATGGCTCATCCGGATCGGCACCGCGTCCATAAGATGAGTTCTGCCTGTTTTTACGACGTCAGAGAACTCGGCTGAACGTTTATCAAGTGTTTCTTTCAGGTGTCTCAACGCTGGAAATACCAGTTCATGCAACTGAAGACAGACACTGACATGTATGGCAGTCGGTATAACGTCATTCGATGATTGCCCCATGTTAACGTGGTCGTTTGGATGGATACTCTTAATCTGAGACTTGCCTTTTAGGATGCTGATGGCACGGTTTGCTATAACCTCATTTGTGTTCATATGAGTCGACGTGCCGGAGCCGGTCTGGAAAATATCAACCGGGAAGTGATCATCCCATCTGCCCTGACTTACTTCATCGGCAGCCTTCTGTATTGCATCTGCTACGTCCGGGAAAAGCAGGCCAAGCTCCTTATTTGTCTCCGCAGCCGCAGTCTTAATCATGCCGAGTGCGCGGATAAAAACACGCGGAAAGCGAATTCCGCTCACCGGAAAATTATCGACTGCCCTTTGAGTTTGCGGCCCATAGAGGGCGTCTTCAGGGACTTTGACTTCCCCCAGAGAATCTTTCTCTATGCGATAAGTCTTCATAAGTTATCTCATCATTCCCCTTGGACGGGGAGACTCTACTTAAGCCTCAGACTTTTTTTCAGCGCCGCCCGCTTTAACTTTGATATGTAAGCCGTAATATCAATTTCCTTTGGACATACTTCCACGCAATTATAGATAGAGTGGCATCTCCATAGACCATGGGTATGGGTTACAGCCCGAAGTCTCTCGTCAAACGCCCTGTCACGAGTATCAAAAATAAACCTTGCTGCCTTCAAAAGAGCTGAGGGTCCCAGATATTTCTTATCTGCCCAGTAGCTGGGACAGGCAGAGGTACATGAGCCGCACATGATGCATGTTATAGCCTGTAGAATCTTTTTCTGGTCCTTGGGGTCCTGCAGTCTTTCCCGTTCAGGAGGAGGATCATTGTTAATGAGATAGGGCAGGACTTTTTCATTCATTCCGAAAAAAGGTTCCATGTCAACGACAAGGTCTTTGACTACTTCAAGGGCGGGCAAAGGCTCGATAATTACAGCTACGCCGGCTGTATGGGCACTTTTATTGCGGGCGGAAAGATCCTTCATCAGCGTCTGACAGGCAAGTCTGTTTTGCCCATTTATTTTCATTGCGCAGGAACCACAGATACCGTGAGCACAGGAGCGACGGAAGGTAAGACTGCCGTCAACATCATCCTTGATCTTTATAAGACCGTCAAGTATTCTGTCGGAGTCCTCCATTTCCAGGACAAACTCTTCCCAGTGAGGCTGCCTGTCTATCTCGGGATCAAAGCGCTTTATTTTGAAGGTATATTTTTTCATTTCATTCGAATTGCGATTCTTTAGGAGACCGGACACCACAAGGGACCTGTTAATATTTCCTTTCTGCAGGCCGAAATCTCGTTATCCTTACCTCCTTATATCCAAACACAGGTCCTTTGTCGGTCTTGAATGCCAGCGTATGTTTGAGCCAGTTCATATCATCCCGGTCGGGAAAATCCTCGCGGGTATGGGCGCCCCTGCTCTCTGTTCTTTGAAGAGCGGAATGGGCAATTAACTCTCCCAATGATATCAGATGGTTAAGCTCAAGCGCCTCCAGAAGTTCAGTATTAAATCGTTTCCCCTTGTCTTTCAGCCCTATCTCAAGCGTCCTTTCCCGTAATCCCTTTAGCGCCTCAGTGAGGGAAAGAAGCTCATTTTCGGTTCTAAATTCGGAGCATTTATCCATCATCGCCTGTTGAAGCGCCTTTCTGATGACTGCCGCTTTTTCACTGCCTTTTCTTCTGAGCATGGTATCGATCGCTTCCCGCGCCCTGTCAACCGACTCTTTGGAGACTGAACCGCGCCCTGTTTTGTTGAGTATATCACATATCGCGATGCCTGCCCTTCTTCCAAAAACAACTGTGTCCAGCAGAGAATTGCATCCCAGGCGGTTCGCTCCGTGTACCGAGACGCAGGCGCATTCACCTGCCGCAAAAAGACCTTCTATCGCGTCACCAATTTCATTCTTCAGTACCCTCCCGTCAATATCCGTCGGTATTCCGCCCATGGCATAGTGGGCAGTGGGTAAAACCGGAATGGGAGCCATAGAAGGATCAATCCCCATGTAAATCCTGCAGAAGGTCGAGATCTCAGGCAGCCTCTCCTCAATGATTCTCTTGTCTACCTTTGTGAGGTCAAGATGGACATAGTCCCTGCCATCTATTCCTCTCCCCTCGCGTATCTCTGTAATGATCGCCCGTGAGACCATATCCCTTGGCGCCAGATCCTTGATAGTAGGCGCGTAATGTTCCATGAACCGCTCACCTTTGCCGTTAAGCAGGATGCCGCCTTCGCCCCGAGCGCCTTCTGTAATGAGAATCCCCAGTCCATAAAGCCCTGTAGGATGGAATTGGAAGAATTCCATATCTTCCAGCGGAATGCCCTTGTCGGCAAGGATACCAAGACAATCGCCTGTACTTGCATGGGCGTTGGATGTTGTCTTGAATACCTTTCCATATCCGCCGGATGCAACGAGTACTGCCTCTGCAGTGAATAAATGTATCTCGCCTGTCAGTATTTCCAGCGCGATCACCCCTGTGCATCTGTTTTTTTCGATGGCAATATCGATTACATGGAACTCCTTAAAGAACTGAACACCCTGTCTCCCGCATTGTTCGAATAGGGCGAACATGATAGCGTGTCCTGTACGGTCGGCAGAATAACAGGCCCTTCTCACCGGAGCAGATCCAAACTCCCGAGTATGACCTCCGAACTTCCTCTGTGCTATCTTGCCTTCGGGCGTCCGCGAAAAGGGGACCCCAAGGTGTTCCAGTTCGATAATAGTCCGTATGGCATCTTCGCACATGACTTCAATCGCATCCTGATCACCGAGGAAATCTCCGCCCTTTGCAGTATCGTAAAAATGCCATTCCGGCCTGTCCGGTTCTTCATTGCCCAGGGCCGCCCCTATTCCCCCCTGAGCAGCGGTGGAATGGGAACGGGTAGGATAGAGTTTTGTGAGAACAGCAACTGAGCCTTGCCTGGAGACTTCGACTGCGGCGCGAAGTCCTGCCAGGCCTGAACCGATGATGACCGCATCGAACGAATGGATCATAATTCATTATACAGAATGTCAGTGTTTCCGCAAGGCGTTTCCTTAAGTTGGAAGGCGAGGGATCCGCGGAAGGGCAAAAATTATATCTCTTTTCATCAGGATATTGAATTATAATAAAAACCGAAGGTTTCACCATGGCTAAATCAGATGGCTCTTAATAAAAACCACTCAGCAAAAATTGTAATCCTCTCCCTGGTAAGTTTTGCCATTTCTCTCATCGTGTTTGCCTCAGGGTCGTTACGTGGGTTTGAACTCAAGGCATATGATCTGTTTTCCAGAAAGCTTAATCCTTCCTATACTTCGAACGATATCATAATAATTAAAATAGACCAGGAGAGCCTCGACAGACTTCATGAACAGGGGATTAACTGGCCTTGGCCCAGACAGGTCTATGCACCTATAATTGAATATCTTTCTGAGGCGGACGCGGTTTTTATGGACATACTTTTTCTCGAACCTTCTTTTTACGGGGAAGAGGACGATCGGATCCTTGCTGATGCCATAAAAAAGACATCCAATGTCTATCTGGCCCTTTCACTGACTAATAAAAAAGATGGTTTGTCCGACTCTGACAGGGATTTTTTTGAACGCAGTGCCGCGAAGAAAAAGGGATGGAAAAGCAGATTTTCATACAAGTCAGCCAATATGCCGCTTGACATTTTTCTTCAGGCTGTCAAAGGTACAGGGAATGTCACGATTTTTCCTGACAGTGACGGGGTTTATCGGGGTCTGCCTGTATTTTTTCAGGTGGCTGGGGAATACGCGATTCCCAGTCTCGTCATGAGCTATTTTTCGCAGGCCGGCGTAAAGACAGATCAAGAGGGTAAGCTCAATTTAATGGCCAGCGAGTTCCCCGGTGATCAAATGGTGATGCTCAGGTTTTCCGGACATCAGGAGCCATTTAAGAGCATTTCAGCTGCAGATATCCTCAAGGCGTATGTCGATGCCGGTTCATCCGGAGAGGCATCCGCAGCCAGGGAATATTTCAAAGGGAAAAAGGTATTTATCG
Source organism: Nitrospirota bacterium (assembly GCA_016217695.1). Lineage (GTDB taxonomy): Bacteria > Nitrospirota > Thermodesulfovibrionia > Thermodesulfovibrionales > UBA6898. The sequence goes on from JACRHE010000171.1 coordinate 32,008, forward strand.
GCATGACAGCAGCAGGCCTTTATGACTTAAAGCCGACTCCTGTCTCTGATGTATCTACCGGCGTTCACATACATGCCACTGCATTGGAGAATCTTGAACACCGCAACTATATCCGCCCTCTCAGCAATGCCTTTGTCCTTATTTTTATGATCTGCATCTGCACATTCACCTGTTATTTTGTTATACGAGTTCATTCATTTATGGCAAACCTTTCTGTTTTTATTACGACATTGGCGATAACAATCGGGGTGCCGGCACTCTTATTCGCATCTACCCATTATATGCATATCATCTATCCGACACTGTCATTGGTTACTAGCTTCATTATCTCTGTTGCTTACAGCTATGCCACTGAAGGGAAGGAACGAAGGTTCATCAAGATGGCTTTTTCGCAGTATATGGACGGGAAACTTGTCGATTACATATTGAAGAACCCGCTGCTCATAAAACCTGGCGGCCATCGCAGGCGAGTCACTGTTTTTTTTGCCGACATCGCAGGGTTTACCTCCCTTGCCGAAAAAATACCTGCTGAGGAGACAGCCGGGATCTTATACGAGGTGCTGAGCTCCTTTACTGCGATAATTATCCGCAATGGAGGCGTCATAGATAAATATATCGGCGACTGCATCATGGCTTTTTGGGGCGCTCCCCTGGATACGGAGAAAGATGAGATCAACGCGTGTTATTCTGCCTTGGAATGTTTAGCGGCTCTTGATGATATAAACAAACGGTTTCGGGCAGAGGGGCGGACTGAGATAGCCATACGCATCGGCATACATTCCGGGGAGGCGATCGTTGGAAACCTGGGCAGTGACAGGCTGTTCGATTATACTGCTGTTGGAGACACGGTCAATCTCACATCCAGACTTGAGTCTGCTAACAAGATGTTCGGAACAGGGATAATAATCAGTGAAGAGACACTGAGAGAGACGGAAGGGCTTTTTTTAACAAGGGAGCTTGGCATGGTTGAGGTAAAAGGGAAATCAGTGCCCGTAAGGATAGTGGAGCTTGTTTCAGAACAGGGCAGGGTCTCAGTTGATAAAAAAAGAATTATTGAGCTGTTTCATCGGGGATTCGACCTATTCAGCCGGAAGCATTGTGCGGAGGCCCTTGATATTTTTGAAGAGATTCTGCAGATGCAGCCTGATGACGGGCCCTCTGATTTTTATCGGCGCAGGTGTGAATTTTTGCTTTTGAACCCTCAATTGACAGATGGACTGAATATAATTAAAATGAGTGAAAAATGAATACCAGCTTATTTATCTCCAGCCTTATATTTGCAATCTTGATTCCTCTGTCAGCATATGCCGACTCCGCGCGAGTAATTACGATAGACAATGCGGTGAGAGAAGACTGCCGATTTCTTTCGCCCATTAAAGTAAAGGTGCGCTTAAATGACATACTCGACGTGTTGTCAAAGGAAGGCGATTGGATAAGGGTCAGGTTTAAGGGATCAAAGGGCTGTATTCATAAAAGTGCTGTAGATGAAAAATCAGTTGATATAAGCGGGGTATCCGGCACGAAAACGACTTCAGCGTCGCGGGATGAGGTGGCCCTGGCAGGCAAAGGATTTAACCCTGAGGTCGAAAAAACATATAGGAGTAAACATCCTGATCTGGATTTTCAGGCTGTCGACAGGATAGAAGAATATAAGATCCCGGATGAAGGCCTTTCCAAATTTATTAAGTCCGGTGGGCTTAAGCAGCCATGAAAAAGCTGCTATCTCTATTTTGTATTCTTATGCTCCTTGCCGGCTGCAGTTCGGTCGGCTTGCAGGATGTGTCCAAACATATGGATATGCTTACTACTACAGCGAGCGCTGCGCAGAAGGCCTCAAGGCCGATTACCGATGAAGAGGAATATTATATAGGCCGCGCAGTTGCTGCCAGAATACTTTCTTCCTTTTCCCTTTCAAAAAACAGAAAACTCTCTGAATATGTAAATCATGTTGGGTTGTCGATATCCCTGCATTCTGAAAAACCGCATACCCACGGCGGCTATCATTTTGCGATCCTTGAATCAACTGAGATGAATGCATTCGCCTGCCCCGGCGGAACTATTTTTGTTACGAAAGGCATGGTGAATGCCGCAAAGAGCGAGGATGAACTCGCTGCTGTGCTTGCCCATGAGATTGCCCATGTGAACCATCGTGATGGTATATCCGCCATAAAAAAATCCCGCTGGACTGAGGCATTGACCATTATCGGAACGAAGGCTGCGCGCGAGTACGGCTCCCAGGGACTTTCGCAGCTTACGACTATCTTTGAAGGCTCAATCGACGACATCGTTAAGACACTTGTCGTCAACGGTTATGGCCGATCTCAGGAGTACGATGCTGATAAGACCGCGCTTGATTATCTTTCAAAGGCAGGTTATGATCCTTCTGCCCTGAAGGCATTTCTTGACAGGATTATAGCAGGGGGAAAGGCTTCTGAGGGGGGAATAATGAAGACCCACCCTGCCACGACCGACCGCATCGGAAATGTTATGGAAAATATGCCGTCAACAGGCGCTGACTCTTCTTATGTAAGGAAAAGAACCGACAGGTTTATTTCTTTCCTGCGCTAATTCTCGGTCCTTCGCCTTTGCTTTGCCTTATGACCTGATTGTCGAGGCCGCGGCATATCTTTTTTCGTGTGAGCAGAACCTAACTGTGAGATAATGAAAAAAGGAAGAGCCCTGCAGGAGGAATGTTGAAATGGCACATGTTCCAAGCCCAAGCTACAGTATAACCATCAGGACCGAGATAGATAACCGGATAGGCATGTTTGCGTCTATAGCAACGGCCATCAGTCAGTCAGGCGGTGATCTCGGATCTGTTGATATTGTTCGCGCTGAAAAAGGGAAGATTGTGCGGGATATCACTGTAAATGCGAGGGACGAGTCACATGAGAGAGAAATTGTAAGGAAGATCCGGGAAATTGACGGTGCGAGGATACTGAAGGTTATGGATCGAACCTTTTCTTCTCACGAGGGAGGAAAGATAGAGATCCATAACAGAGTTCCCGTCAAAGACCGCAATGATCTGTCTAAGGTGTATACCCCCGGAGTTGCCAGGATATGCATGGATATCCATGAGAATAAAGAGCATGCGTACCGCTATACGATCAAGGGCAATGCAGTGGCCGTAGTAACAGACGGCACCGCTGTTCTTGGTCTTGGTGACATAGGACCTGAGGCTGCTATGCCGGTGATGGAGGGCAAGGCCATGATCTTTAAGGAGTTTGCCGGTATCGATGCCTTTCCCATTGCGTTGGGTACAAAGAATGTTGATGAGATTGTCGGCACAGTCAGGAATATAGCTCCTTCTTTTGGAGGAATTAATCTTGAGGATATCGCCGCTCCGCGGTGTTTCGAGATTGAACAGAGGTTACAGAGTATGCTGGATATTCCTGTAATCCATGATGACCAGCACGGCACCGCCGTTGTGGTATTGGCTGCACTCATAAACGTATCAAGACTTTTTAAAAAGGACATCAGGAAATTCAGGATCGTAATTTCAGGTGCCGGAGCTGCAGGTACTGCCAATGCTGTGATGCTTTCTGCGTTCGGTATAAAAGACATCATCGTATGCGACAGTAAGGGTCCCATCTATGATGGACGAAAGAAGCATATGACCCCATACAAAAAGATTTTGGCAAAAAAAACGAATCCAAGGCGGATAAGAGGCAGTATTTCTGATGCGCTGAAAGGGGCGAATGTTTTTTTGGGACTTTCCGTCCCTAATGTCATAACTCCTCAGGATGTGCGTTCAATGGCAAAGGGGCCGGTTGTTTTTGCCCTTGCAAACCCCGAGCCCGAGATATCTCCTGAGGATGTGCTTCATCTCGTAAGGGTCCTTGCGACAGGGAGATCAGATTACCCGAACCAGATCAACAACATGCTCAGTTTCCCGGGGATATTCAGGGGACTGCTTGATGTCAGGGCAAAGGGTGTCAATGAAGAGGTAAAATTTGCCGCTGCCAGGGCCATTGCCCGGACAGTAAAGTCTGAAGAACTTCACGAGGACTATATTATACCGAGCATCTTTGACAAGAGCGTTGTATCGTCTGTAGCCGATGCGGTATCGGAAGTAGCCAGGAAGACAGGACTTGCACGACATTGACGGTATGAAGGCGCATATATTACATCACAGTCCATTGCTGGGGCAGAAATATTCTCTCGTATGTCATGAGTGCGAACCTGTCCGTCATTCCTGCAATGAAGTCACATACCATACGATTTTTGTTCAGCTTTTTTTCAACAGGAATGTCCACAAATACTTCCTCCACATGCTACAGATAGTATTCATAAAGGTCTGTCAGAATTTTCTTTGCCTTTCTGAATTCCCCGAGAATGACCTGGCTTTCATAGACTGAGGCATAGAGGAAATCCCTGAGAGCATAAGCTGCATCTGATATATCATGGCTCATTTTCAGTTCCTCCAGGTCTTCTTTCTGCGAACTGTAGATGAGATCCTTGACCATTGTGTTTATCCTCTGTGCATGCGAATTACCGAGGAATTTTATAACTTTTTTAGGTATTTGAGAGTCCCTTATTACTTCTGCCCTGAGAGCATCGTCAAGATCATGATTGACATAAGCTATCAGATCGGAGATGCGCACAACCTGGCCTTCCAGCGTTTCTGCGCGGTCGGATCTTTTCTCGGGAATTATCTGTCCTTTGCCTTTGGAGTGTTTGACAATGCCGTTTCTTACCTCGTAGGTAAGGTTCAGTCCAAGGCCGTTTCTTTCTATAAAATCAACAACCCTCAGACTCTGTTCATAATGGTCAAAGCCTCCGGGATGTATCTCTCTGAGGATCATTTCACCTGCATGTCCGAAGGGCGTATGGCCGAGGTCGTGGCCAAGGGCAATGGCCTCTGTCAGATCCTCATTCAGTCTCAGTGCCCTCGCTATAGTCCTTGCGATCTGAGAGACTTCAAGGACATGTGATAGGCGGGTTCTGTAATGATCTCCCCTTGGGGCAAGAAACACTTGCGTCTTATCTTTGAGCCTTCTGAACGCCTTTGAGTGTATTATCCTGTCTCTGTCACGCTGGAAGCATGTTCGAATCTCGCCCTCCTCTTCTTTAACTGCACGTCCTTTACTCTTTATGCTGAGGCACGCCTTTTTATTCAGAATGCTGCGTTCAAGTTCCTCTGTCTGTTCCCGAATGGTCATGAATTGTTGCATATAACTCCCCTAGCTTGCCAGCTGGTATTAACTGTCCGGTCTTTGTTCAATGCCGATTGATTTGAGCCAGTTTTCAATCTCCTTTTTGGCAATCTTTGCATTAAAGGCATACCATGACTTTCTCTCTCTGGGGTATGTCTCAAGAGCGTCTTTGAATCTTCTAAATGCCCCTTTGCCGTCAAGAATCTGCATGAGTTGCCCACTGAGTTCTTTATTCTCAAGTTGCCCGCAGAATTCCTTCATGGTGTTATAGCCATCCCTGTGAAGCCTTTCCGGTATTCTCACATATCGTTCCTTCTCATTGATAAAAATATCGAGGGCCAGTTCTATCTCATCTTCCATCCAGTCCGGCACGGCATATTCTTCATCAAATTCAACCTCTTCATATTCTGCGAGGTCTTCGTCGAATTCTTCGTCGAGGATGGCATATGCCCTGCTGATTATTTCCTGGGATAAGATCACAATATTCCCGGTCTCCTTATCTAGAAAATACTCAAAGGCGTCCCTTTCAGTATCTTCCATAGCCTTCTGGATTTCATCAAAATCAACGACAAGCTTTTTCATGAATTATTTTTAGAAGCTCATATAAAACAGGATATTCTGCCTTTGTGAGTTCGGCCTCCTCCTTTAAGTAGGATAAGGCTTGGGGTGTATATTTCAGAAAGTATTTTTTCCCTTTTACCCGGGAAAGAAAACCATATGCCCCGAGTGCCTGCATATGTCTCTGAAGCCTGCAGAAAAGCATCGTTTGCCGGATTTCATCTTCATGAAAAGACATGTCGGAATATTCTTTCATCCTGGCAATGTAATGCTCTATCAGTCTCTCTCTCAAGGCATCCTCAAGCCTGTAATATGGATCCCAAAGCAGTGATGCCACATCATATGCAGGCGGGCCGATCCTAGCACCCTGGTAATCTATTATCCTTGGATCTCCCTTAGTAATCATTATATTTTGAGACTGAAGGTCCCTATGCACGATACTTTTTTTGAAGGAGTCAACTTTTATGGCAAGGGCATAAAACTCCTGAAGCAGCTGAGCTTCGAATTCAGCAACAGCTATACCGCATAATCCTTTAACAAAATTTTCCATAAAGTAATCTGTTTCCCACCTGAGATGGTCGTAATCAAATACCCTGGATTGGAGAAGCAGGCAGTATGTTGCATTATTGGATACGGTAGAGTGTAAATAAGCAACGATATCTACTATGCGGTTATACATTCTCTCTATAATGTCCTCGGAGCGCCTGCACTTCAGCCACGAATAAAGAGATAGATCTCCCAGATCCTCAAATAAGGCGAGTAAGCGATCTTCGTTTTCTCGAGATACCCAGTCTGGCGCAAGACAATCGCTGGTCTCAAAACCTATAAGCTCAGGCACTGGCAGATTATTTTTCCTGAAGAACTCAGTGTATGCCAGATGCCGCTCATAATCGGATAGAGAGTGCGAAGACTCCATGAGGATCACACTTTTTTTGGCACTGCTGATCCTGTAGTAGTTTCTGTCTGAGCCGCCGCTTCCTATACCAGTGATTGTAATATCTTCACTTTTTTCGTCAAAATAGTCTGCTATAAGAGAAGAAGTCATGCCTGCCGGAGGTGAAGTCAGCTTTTCTTCAAGATGCACTAAATATTCTGGGCCCAAAATAGCATTATATATCTTTGAGTTATTTGCGATAAGGGCACCAGGCAAGAGTATACAATTCCTTAGAGAGGATGTCCCTTCAAGAATGCTATCTTTTTCTATAACAACATACCCGGCCATATCTATTTTGCTGCAATCCACTGAAGGATTTACAAAGATGTTCTCTCCTTCTTTTCTTAACGCCTCAAAAATAAAGGATGAGTAGGCCTCCGGAGTACCGATGTCGGTCCATTCACAACCTGTGAAATCCAGTGTTCCTACAGTATGACCGGAAGAGACTGCCCTTAGCCATGCATCGACAAGGCCTGATGCACCGTCAGGCAGAAAATCTATAACATCAGGGGAATATACAGAAATTCCTGTAAAAGCTACCGCTCGCAGACCCTTCTGATCTTTCCGGGTCTGGTCTCCGACATAGACCAGCCGATTATTACTATCTATCCATACGTTATTGAACCCTTGATAATCATGAACAGCCAGCGTAACAGTATTTCCTGACTCAAAATGTCCCCTTATCAGCTCTTCAAGACAGATATTAGAGATGATGTCAGCGTTATGCAAAAGAAATACGGTATCACTTAGAAAAGACTTGGCGTTCTTAAGTGCCCCTCCTGTACCGAGAATCTGGTTTTCGATAAAAAGATCAATTTTGTCAGCATATTGAGATTCATTAGCCCACTTTTGGATCATTTCCCATTTATAATGCATATTTATACCAATTTTCTTGACCGGCGTCATAATAACCTTTTCAATGATTTTTTCTATCACGGGAACTCCCAGAACAGGAAGGAGAGGTTTTGGGATATGGCTTGTTATGGGTCTTAGTCTTTCGCCATGGCCGGCTGCTAGGATGAAGGCATTAATTGGTTTCACGAATAGAGAAGGTATTTCTTTCGGATTTTGTTGTTAAACTCTCTTAGCTCGTTATTCCACCACAACTCCATATCTTTCAGGTCAGTACCTTTTTCAGACTCTTTTCTGATGCGGTCAGTACCAGCTAAGATATCTATGGGAAGCAAGACCTTTTCGTATTCGTACGGAGGCTTCTTCCAGGAAAAATCCTCAGGATACATATCAATAACAGCCTTTATTATTCCAACTGCTGTCTTGAAAGGCCTGAAGCTGTTTCTGTCAGTAATATGAAGCTGGGCGCCTCCGCAAAGTTTTCCCGCATGTTTCTGAAAGGTCGGTATAAAAAATAAAGGACGAAAGACAGCGCCGCCAAATTTCATATCCTTTAGCCGTGCTACCAGGCGATAAGGATCTATAAAGGGAGCTCCGAATATCTCAAATGGCCGCGTTGTTCCCCGCCCTTCACTAATATTTGTGCCTTCCAGAAGGCACATTCCGGGGTAAACAGCAGCTGTATCGACTGTGGGCATATTTGGTGACGGCAGCACCCAGGGCAGTTTAGTATCTTCAAACCAGAGTCTCCTTTTCCACCCTTTTATAGGAATGACACGTAGATCGAGTCCTGGATAAAAGTTTTCTTTCAGATAAAAGGCGATCTCTCCAATAGTCATGCCGTGCCTGACAGGAAGCGGATGAAGTCCCACAAATGATTGATATTCCGGCTTCAGAACAGGACCTTCTACCTGAACTCCTCCTATAGGATTAGGTCTGTCAAGGACAACTACGGTCCTTTTTTCAGCCCGGCAAAATTCCATTACAAGGGCAAGCGTCCAGATAAAGGTGTAATAACGGGCACCTATATCCTGTATATCAATTACCATTACCTCGATATCCTTCATCATCGGCATCAAGGGTTTCCTTGTTTTACCATACAGGCTGTAGACAGGGATGCCGATCCTCTTATCCCGAAAGCCCCTCCATTCTATCATGTTATCCTGCGTTTCTCCCCGAATCCCATGCTGGGGACCGAATAAGGCCTTCAGAGTGAAATGCCTCGAAGCACTGCAGATATCCGCCGCGTGGACAAGGCCTCTGTTGACAGATGCAGGATGGATTAAGAGGCCTATATTGGTTTTTCTAAGATTTCCTGGCCAGGCTTTCCCTATCTGGTCAAGGCCTGTTTCTACTTTTCTGGTCATAGTTCGGAAATGTGTCAGGCCCTGTTTTATTCTAACAAAAGATCTCTGATTTCCATTGTGAGTGCCTTGAGTTTAAGATCAACATTATGAGGGGTGATTTCGCACAGCCTTACATCACTGCGTTTCTTAATATCTGCGATAATCCCCGTCCCCTTATCTGTTATGGAGGCAACCACAGGTTTATCGGAATTAAGGAGCTCAATGATAAGCTTGCAGAATTTCTTGGATTGAGTCTCCATTTTGCCTATTTCATCAATAAGAAATAACCCTGTTTTCCTGTCCTTTGCGAAAAGAGTGTCAAGGAGGGTATCAAATCCCTTAATATCTATGTGAAATTTACCCATAGTGTAATTACTTTTAAGATTCAGGTGAGCCAAAACCCGGCTGTCGCCATACAGGCTCGCCACATAAGTGCCGACCCTGATACCGTCTTCAACAATCTCAGACGTATAAAATCCTGCGGGATTAAACTCCTTGAAGATCTCTGAGAGCTTCCTTATTAATGTTGTCTTGCCTGAGCCTGAAAGGCCTGTTATTAGAATATTTTTCATCACAATAAGATGTCCAGGAGCCTGTCTAACTCCTCAAGAGAGTAATATTCAATTTCTATCTTGCCGCCTTTCTTATTTTTATGGAGAATGCGAACCTTGGTTCCTAACTGTTTTATAAGCCTTTCTTCAAGAGAGGAGATCTGGGGATCTTTTGCCTGGGTCTCTTTCCTTGGTTTCGATACCTTTTTTGCGAGAAGCTCTGCTTCTCTTACGCTGAGCCCATGTCTAATGATTTTCCTTGCAGCCGCAATCTGATTAGACTTTTCTTCAAGAGAAAGGAGCGCGCGAGCATGCCCCATAGATAATGAGCCGTTATACATCATCGTCTTTATATCATCAGGCAGGCGCAGAAGTCGAAGATAATTTGTTACAGTGGCTCGTTCTTTGCCTACCCTGTCAGCCGCCTCGTCCTGTGTCAGATTATAATCTTTAATTAACTGATTGAATGCCTCCGCAGTTTCTATCGGGTTGAGATCCTGTCTCTGGATATTCTCTATCAGTGCAATCTCAAGAGAGTCTTTTGAAGAGACATTTTTAATCAAGGCTGGGATTTTCTTCAGACCGGCAAGGGCTGCCGCCCTCCATCTGCGTTCACCTGCTATAAGATTAAAAGAACCATCTCCTGTCCTAGAGACTATGATCGGCTGCAGCACCCCTTTTTCCCTGATAGAAGCAGAGAGCTCTTTCAGCCCTGATTCATTAAAAACCTTGCGGGGTTGCTGTTTTCCAGGCAATATTCTGTCAATATCCAGATATAGGATCTCGTCCCCCTTTTCAGGGAGGAGTGCATTGAGCCCTTTACCTAACGCTGTTTTCATGTAATATCTCCTTAGCCAGAGAGAGGTAGCTTTGTGCACCCTTAGATCTGATATCGTAAAGAAGCGCCGGCTTGCCATGGCTCGGGGCTTCGCAAAGGGCAACATTTCTGGGGATAATAGTCTGATATACCTTATCTCCAAAATGCTTCTTGATCTCTGCGACAACCTGATGAGAAAGGCTGTTTCTTGTATCAAACATTGTTAATAATATTCCTTCAATATCTATGTCAGGATTAAATGAACCCCGTACCAGACTTAGAGTCCGGGTTAGCAGACCTAGGCCTTCAAGTGCATAGTACTCACACTGGACAGGCACTATTACAGAATCAACTGCAACAAGGGCATTTAATGTTAAGATGCCAAGGGAAGGAGGGCAGTCAATCAGGATATATCGGTAATCCGCCTTAATTGAGTCAAGTATTGAAGACAGTATCTTTTCGCGGCCTTCTCTGCCTGCAAGCTCGACTTCGGCCCCGAGGAGATCAATGCTTGAAGGAATAAGGAAAAGATTTTCTATGGAAGTTTGAATGCGGGCATCATCCATATGGCAGGCCCCTGAGAGCACGTCGTAAAGGGTTTTCTCAATGCTATCCCTGGAAAAGCCAAGCCCTGAGGTTGAATTGCCCTGCGGGTCTATATCTATCAGGAGGATTTTTTCGCCTGCAAGTGCAAGGGAAGCTGCAAGGTTAATTGCCGTTGTTGTTTTGCCTACGCCACCTTTTTGATTTGCTATCGCTATAATTTTGTTCATCGTTTTTTCTTGAGTATTATAGCATTTTGATGAGGAATTCATGAAGAGATATCTTGCTGCCGGTGAATGTTCCACGTGGAACAAATTGAACCCCTTGAGGAAGTCCGACCACTTCGCGGCGGCTCAACCGCCTCATTATTCGTAAAACAACGATTATTTCACGGCCAGTGCCTCAAGAACTTTTCGTAAGCGCCAGACATCTGAATCTTCTCCTGTTTGATCAGAGCAGATAGTTCAAAATCATATAAACATGCCCTGTACCGACGAAAAGCTTTTTTCGGCCTACCCGTGAAATTTACTAAAGTATCACGTTCAATACAATTGGAATGAGGGCTGAATACCTAATAAAAACAGCAGCGACTCCTTGAAGGAGAGCCGTCAGAAACGTTATACGGGGCCGCTTTCTTATCGACAGCGATGATGATAAAAAGAGGTTTGCCGCCGCAAGATATTGTCGATTTGCTGTTTTTATTAGGTGTTCAGCCCTCGCTGCGCCATTTTATTAGACCGGCATCAAATACTCGAATTTTGTCATCCCGCTTGTTCGGTCTCCTCGGCGACTCGACGGGCGAAAATCTTTCTCTGTTTTCAGGAGGTCGACGAGACAGGATATGTGCAGTTTTTTTGCAGATCTGCGAACGGATTTGTGAAGCTGCATGGTATGTGGAGGGGGAAGAGCAATAAAAACAAGGGGATAGAGCTGGCATGGCAGATGCATTAGTAATAAGCAGATACTAAATAAGCAAGGGAAACAGAAGGAGGATACGAAGATGAAAGATACAAGATACTCAAAGAAACTGGCATACATGGGAGCAGGGTGTGGAGTGGTGCTGTTTGCGGTATTCGGGTTGCTTCCCGGATCGTTCCTGGGCGGAGTAATGGGATTAAA
>JACRHE010000166.1 GCA_016217695.1 Nitrospirota bacterium
GCTCGTCACTCAGAGTCTTTCCGTCGGAACTCATACTATTACGCTTACTGCAGCGAACAGCTCCGGACTCAGCTCAAGCGACAACATAACGGTGCGCATCGCCCCTGTCTGCTCTGCTACGCTCTCCCCGGACCTGGTACTGCACATCCCGATCATAACCTTCGGCGGACAGTCTTACTGGGCTGATTTCAGGTATATACCGGGCACCTTCGATTTTGCGTTCGTGACAGCTGGACTGGTGACAGAAACAGCGCGGTACAGCAGCTGCGCCGCTTCGACCTTAGCCGGTGATCTTAAATTGCATATTTCGCTCGGTATTTACAGCGGCATAGCGTTTCAGGCTGACCTCGAATATGTGCCGGCTGCAGGACCGGATATAGTCATCAGGTTGACGAGCGTGGCAGGAAACGATAACTTTTAATATCATTATGTGTGAAACCGACAAGGGAACCTGACTTTTTCGGTTTCTATTCTCCAGATATACCTGGTTTTTCAGGGGTTGGGCATTCCATCGAGGACTGTATATACAAGGCAAAATGGGGGATGATCGAGCACGTCAGTTTATTGAAAGAACAGGGCTTGCCAGTTCCTCCCAAAAATCCAAACCCTAAAATCATTATCCAAAATGAGGAGACTTTAATAGCTGCATGAAAATTGAGCATGTTCGTTAACAAATCGCAAGATGGCTATGCACAAGCCTGACAGGGTCGCTACGCAGAACATAAACGCCATCTGGTGATAGCTATTTCTGATCCGCTTCGGCCCTTACTCTTCAGACTCTGACGGCTCAGGGGTCCCGACCCCGAATATCCAGAGCTTGATGAACTTCGAGTATTCGGTCAGGACCATGTCCCGTGACCGTGGCTTCTTCCACCATTGATCAAACCTGAACCAGCTCTCCTCAACAGGAACCGGCGCGTTTATTATCTTGAAATTGCCGCCGAACACCTTTCTGAAAACAATGGAGGCCCTTTTGCTGTGATAGGGGGAGGTAACAAGTATAAGCGATTTATAGCCGTGTTTTTTAAGCAGCTCCTTTGTATAGCGTGCGTTTTCTTCGATTGTCCTTGATCTGTCTTCAACAAGGATTGCCTTCCCGGGCACGCCGAGGCTCTCTGCATGCTCTTTCATAAGAGACGCCCATGTATATTTCCAGACGCCTGAGCCGCCGGACATGATGATCCGGTTCTTCCTCGCCCACTCCTCCTTAAAGAGCTTTACACCATATTCAACCCTCTCTTTTTCCTCTCCTGAAACAATGACTATGACATCAGCAGGCTTGAGCTCGTCTTTTTTAAGGAGGTAGCCCCCTGCCCTCTCAAGCACAAAGCCATGGCCGAAAAATACCAGCGCTGCCAGAATCAGGAGCATAATAATAAACTTCAGGCACTTAAACATTTTCTCCCCCCAGATAGGCATCCAGCCCGTCCTTCCAGTGCCTCGCCTCAGTCAATCCCTCCAGCCTGAGCATGGTAGTTCCGAGAACCGAATATGCGGGCCTCTTTGCAGGTCTTACAAAGCGCTCTGATGTTACGGGAAGGATCTGTTTTCCGATGCCCTTTTTTTCTGCGATGGCAACGGCAAAATCATACCACGAACATCTGCCGGAATTGGTTATATGGTAGGTGCCGTACCCCCTGCCCAGGAGCTCCTTCAGCTTATGCGCAAGGTCAAAGGTATAGGTCGGGCTTCCAATCTGGTCGTTCACCACCTCGAGGCTCTCCTTCTCCGACAGAAGCCTTATGATAGTGTCCACGAAATTCTTCCCGTTCTCACCATAGAGCCAGGATGTCCTGACTATGTAGTATCTGTTTGTATGGGAGGAGACGAACCTCTCTCCCATCAGTTTCGAAAGCCCGTATTGGCTTACAGGATTTGTAGCGTCCCACTCATTGTACGGCGTATCCTTTGTTCCGTCAAAGACATAGTCGGAGCTGATATACACAACAGGACATCCGATCTCCTCGCAGGCAATCGCGACATTCCTGGCGCCTACGCCGTTGACGAGATATGCCTTCTCAGGCTCTGCCTCGCACTGGTCGACATTGGTATACGCTGCTGCATGGATAAGAAAATCAGGCCGCATCTCGTTTATCTTTTTCCTGGCGTCTTCGAGTACTGTTATGTCAAGGGTGTCGCGGGTGAAGCCGATCATATCGCTGTCGGAAAAAACGCGTTTCAGCGCATACCCGAGCATGCCTGCTGCGCCTGTAAAAGCGACCTTCACTCCGTCAGCCGCCCGCCATACTGCGTTTGATAGTACTGCATATATTCGCCTGAGATGATGTGCTTCCACCATTCCCTGTTTTCAAGGTACCAGTCCACCGTAAGGTTAATGCCTTCTTCAAAGCCCGTCATCGGCCTCCAGCCGAATTCCCTTTCCATCTTCGAAGGGTCTATCGCATATCTGCGATCATGGCCGGGCCTGTCCTTAACATAGGCGATAAGGCCCTGAAAGCCATCCGCCGCTGCTCCGGTCCTGGCTGCTACGCGGGTCAGAATCTTCCTGATGATATCGATATTCCGCTGCTCATTTATGCCCCCGACATTATAGACCTCACCGGCCTTCCCCCTGTGGAAAACCACGTCGATCGCCCTGCAGTGATCCAGCACATAGAGCCAGTCCCTGACGTTCGTGCCGTCGCCGTAAACAGGAATGGCCCTGCCTTCAAGCGCATGCGAGATGACAAGAGGGATCAGCTTCTCAGGGAACTGATAGGGGCCATAGTTGTTGGAGCACCGCGTGATCAGCACGTCCATTCCGAAGGTCTCGTGATAGGCCCCCACCAGCAGGTCCGCAGAGGCCTTGCTCGCAGCATAAGGGCTGTTAGGAGTGATCGGCGACTCCTCTGTAAAGAGCCCCTTCTCTATAGAGCCGTAGACCTCATCTGTCGAGACCTGAAGCATCCTGCATCCCCTCTTCTTTGCATGCTCAAGAAGGTTCTGAGTCCCGAAGATGTTCGTCTGCAAAAAAGGGTAAGAATCCAGGATGGACCTGTCCACATGGCTTTCAGCCGCGAAATTAATGATCCCGTCAAAGTCCAGACCGTGGAGGAGCTGCCTGTCGCAGATATCCCCTTTAACAAAGGTATAATTGGGGAGATCTTCGATCCCCTTCAGATTTTCGAGGTTCCCGGCATAGGTGAGATTGTCGAGATTGATAAGCTGATGCTCAGGATGAGATGCAAGCATATGCCTGATGAAGTTCGCGCCGATAAAACCTGCGCCGCCTGTAACGAGTATGCGCATCAGTCTATTTTGTAGGGCGATTCAGGGTCTTCCTCATACCTGACCTCGTCAACAGGCAAGGCCTTGCCCTTTCCCCTGAAAAGACTGTCCGGAAGATTGAAGACCAGGCCGTCTCCTGAACCGATATTTTTGTATGCATGTACTACCCGGGGAGGCACGATAGCCGTACATGGCCTGCCTTTGGTGTCAAATGTCATTTTTTCCCCATAAGTCGGAGAGCCCTTCCTGTTATCCCAGAGATAGAGCCTGAATTCGCCGAAAAAGCAGAAATAGTCCGACTGCTCGATATGCTCGTGCGGCCCTCGCGCAATGCCCGGCTTTGTCATCGAGACATAGGACATCGCAGGCCTGAAGTCTGTCTCGTCATCCCTGAAGACCTCCGTAAGCCAGCCCCTTTCGTCATGGAACTGGTTAAGCTCCCTGATAATAACGCCTTCCATCTGCCTTATACCTCCATTACCGAATCATCGCCGATCATGAGCCTGAGCGCCTTATGCCCGCTGTTCTTAGAGATCCTGACTCTCTTGCCTATGAGGCTCTCCTCAACCCTCTCTATATTCAGCACCTCGCTGCCGCTCATGATGACCGAGTGCTCGACAGAGGAATTTATGATCCTTACGTCGTCGCCTATGCTTGTATGAGGCCCGATAAAGGAATTCTCTATGATGGTATTTTCGCCGATCACGACAGGTCCCCTGATTGTACTGCCCCTGATCAGGGAGTTTTTGCTCAGCGTAGCCCTGCCGAGTATCCTGCTGGAACTGTCAACCTTGCCTTCTATGCTCTTCTTCCCCCACTCATCCAGGACTATGGCATTGGCGGTAAGAAGGTCGTCTTTTTTGCCGGTGTCGAGCCACCAGGTATCGAGAAGAAAGCTCTTTACGTTATGTCCCATCAGGATCAGCTCCTGAATCGCATCCGTTATCTCAAGCTCGTTACGCTTTGACGGCTTAATTCTGTCTATAGCCTTATGGATCCTCGGAGAAAATATATAGACCCCTACAAGAGCCAGATTCGAAGGCGGGTTTTCAGGTTTTTCGATCAGCCTGATAATGCTGCCGTTTTTCGAGACCTCAGCCACCCCGAACTGCTTCGGGTTATCGACCTCTTTAAGGAGGATCAGCGCATCGGCTTTCTTCTTTGTAAAATCAGCCACAAACCTCTTTATGTCGCAACCGATGAGGTTATCGCCTAGGTACATGACAAAGGGAGAGGTCTTGAGAAAACGGCGCGCCACCTTGACAGCATGGGCAAGACCTGCCGGAGCATCCTGCGGAATATAGGTGATCCTTGCGTTCCATCTCCTGCCGCTGCCGACCGCCTCTTTTATCTCTTCACCTGTCTCGGGGGAGATGATGATCCCAATATCCTTAATGCCTGCGTTGACGATGTTGTCGATACAGTAAAAAAGTATCGGTCTGTTTGCGACCGGGACGAGCTGTTTTGCGCCTGAATAGGTGAGGGGCCTCAGGCGGGTGCCTTTACCGCCGCTTAATATCAGAGCTTTCATGGGTTCTATAATAGCCAAAAGAACGGCGGAAATTCAAATACGGTAAGTCTCTATTCTGCCTTCTCAGGCAGCATAAAGGGATTTTTCGGCGGGGGGATATAGGGAATGTCTTCGTCATTGTCTTCGAATTCAGCGCTGTCACTATCGTCCTTGTCCTTGACAGCTTGCTGCTGTTTCTTTGCATCCTCCTCCCTCTGCTTTGAAGGAGGAAGGAGTCTCTTAAAAGTCGAGGCGCCCTTCTGGGTAGTTGCCGGCTCTTTGCTGCCGGTTGGCGCAGATGAGGCTGACGGCTTTTTATAAACGGGCTTTGCGGGCGTCACTGGTTTGGCAGCAGGGGCGCTGCCTGTGCCGTAGATTTCGACCTTGCTTATCACGCCCTTTTCGTCATACCTGATGAGATAGTTCTTCTCCTTCACAATCGTAAGCAGCCTAGTGATCCCATCTTCAAGCTCCATATCCCTGAATTTTGTGGTAAGTTGCCTTGCAGCCACATCAGGATTGATCTCTACCTTGAACCCTGCCTTCCGGCTTATAAGGTCCATGACCCTGCCGAATTCAGCATTGAGAAGTTCCACGGCAAGAAGATTATCTCTGAGCCTCACGAACGTCTTCTGAGGGGGAGGCTCCGGCTGGACCAGGGGCTCTTCCTCACTGTGTTGGGGAAGAGTCTTCTGCGGCGGCGCCTGCGAAAAGACAGGCGCCGTAAACAGAAAGATAAGTAAAAGTATTGAAAAGACTATAAGTTTGCGATCATGCATGCTTCTCTTCTTTTTGGGCCAGCCGGTCAGCTATGACCTTCTGGGCCTGGTGTGCCGGAACTTCTTCATAGTGGGAGAACTCCATGGAATAAAGACCCCGTCCCGAGGTCAGACTATGGAGCTGGTTTGCATAAGTCAGCATCTCTGACATAGGCACCAGCGCCATGATCTTCTGATTGCCGCCTGCCTGGGGCTCCACGCCCTGGACCTTTCCTCTCTTGGAGTTCAGATCTCCGATCACAGCGCCGAGGGTCTCATCAGGGGTTGTCACCTCTATCCTCATTACAGGTTCGAGGATGATAGGCTTCGCCTCCTGCACAGCCTTCTTGATCGCCATGGAACCTGCTATCTTAAACGCCATTTCCGAGGAATCGACCGTATGATATGAACCGTCAAACAGTGTGACCCGGAGGTCAACGATAGGATACCCCGCGATAACGCCTTCATGCATCGCATCGACAATGCCTTTTTCTACAGCAGGTATATATTGTCTGGGGATCGAGCCTCCTACGATCTTGTCCACAAACTCAAACCCGGTGCCGCGCGGCAGAGGTTCGACCCTGATATGGCAGTCGCCGTACTGCCCCTTTCCTCCTGACTGCTTCTTGTACCTGCCCTGGACAGACGTCGAGGCCTTTATTGTTTCGCGATACGGGATCTTGGGAGTCTTCATCTCTATCTCGACCCCGAACCTCCTCTTGAGGCGCTCGAGAGTAACCTCGATATGCACCTGCCCCATGCCCGAGATGATCATCTCCTTTGTCTCTTCGTCACGCGTGAACCTCAGGGTGGGATCTTCTTCCAGCACCCGGTGGAGGCTGACGCTCACCTTCTCCTCATCCCCTTTGTTCCTGGGGGCCATGGCATAGGAGATGATAGGATCCGCGAATTTCACCTTCTCGAAGACCACGGGTTTTGCCTCATCACAGATCGTATCTCCCGTATTTGTTCCCTTGAGCTTTGCAACTACTCCTATCTCTCCGGCCCCGAGAGACTGCACCGGCATCTGTTTCTTGCCCTGCAGATAAAAGAGCTGGCCAAGACGCTCCTTGTTGTCCGAGGTCGCGTTATATATGGTGGAGTCAGCCTTAAGCATGCCTGAATAGACCCTGAAGAGGGAGAGCTTGCCTGCGTAAGGGTCCGCAATGGTCTTAAACACAAAGGCTGAAAGAGGTTCTGTCTCTGAGGGTTTCCTTATCGCCTCCGACTTGTCCTTCGGGTTCTTTCCCTTTATAGGTGAGATTGTTGCCATCTCCGCAGGAGAAGGCAGACAGAGGAGTATGGAGTCAAGGAGATTGGGTATGCCTATATTCTTCAGCGCGGAGCCTACAGTGACGGGGATGAACTTCCTCGTAAGAGAGCCTTCCTTGATGCCGTTTATCACCTCTGTGTCGGTAAGCTCGTTGCCTTCAAGATACTTCTCAAGGAGCGCGTCATCTGATTCTGCTATCTTTTCGATCAGCCTTTTCCTGTATTTTGACGCCTCTTCCTGCATATCAGCCGGGATATCGCCTTCCACTATCTTGCCGTTGCTGAAGCTGTACGCCTTCATCTTGACTATGTCTATGACGCCTGAGAATGTATCACCTGCGCCGATCGGAATCTGCAGGGGTACAGGCTCGGTCTCAAAAGACTTTTCGAGCTCGCTCAGGGCACGCTCGAAGTTTGCCGATTCCTTGTCCATCTTGTTTATGAAGATGATCCTCGGAACCTCATATTCGCAGGCATATTTCCAGACCTTCTCGGTCTCGGCCTTAACGCCTGAAAGAGCGCTGACAATGACGACTGCCCCGTCAACAACCCTGAGGCACCCCTTTGTATCCTCGATAAAATTGATGAAGCCAGGGGTGTCGATCAGGTTGATCCTCTGTTTGTCCCAGTTACAGAAGGCCAGGGACGACGAGATAGTTATCTTCCTGTCGATCTCCTCAGGCTCATAATCCGTGACCGTGGTTCCGTCCTGTACAGTTCCAAGCCTGTCTGTCATGCCGGAATTAAAGAGCATCGCCTCCACAAGCGACGTCTTGCCTGCCCCCCCGTGCGCAATCACTGCTACATTCCTGATCTTAGATACCTCAAAGTTTGCCATGGAACCCCCTTTGAAATTATGAATTATGAAGGATGAATTATGAATTGAAAAACAAGGCCCCTGTCCCGTGACCTTTCTTCATTCTTCACAATTTATCCTTCATCCCTGCTTTACCTTTTGTCCCGGGACCTTTCCTCATCCTTCATCCTTCATAATTCATCCTTAGATTATAGTATTTCTTCGATGACAGGCTTTGAATCGGTCCTCTTGTCCGCGATATGCGACCAGACCTTCACGCCGATTAATGATATCACAAAGAAGCCGAATCCAAAAACTGCAGAAAGCATATCAGGGTCGGCCTTGGTAAATACCCTGCTCATGAACTCCTTGCCGATGATTGCGCCCATAACCAGGCCGGCTGCAGGCAGGCCATAGACAACCAGCGTCCCCTTTGTATAGGCAAAGGGCTTTACCGCAACCTTGACCTTCTGTCCGACCTTTGCGCCTGCCTGGTTCAGCGCCTCTATCTCCATAGTCTGGTCTTCCACCCTGCAGGTGCCTGCGGTGCACCCCTCGCAGGCGCTCTTTCTCGGAACACTCACCCTGGCGATGCGGCCCTCTACGCTCTTGACAGTGCCGATCTCTTCAATCACCATAGCATTTTACCATAGGGGGCCAAAAAATACCCCAGCTGCTATAATAGGACATGGCTGGGGAAAAGTTAGTATTTCTTGGTGATTCCCTCACCGAGTTCTTCGACTGGCAGAAGCGGTTCCCGGAATTCGAGGTTATGAACCTCGGCATCTCAGGCGAGACCGTGGAGGGCCTGCTTGCGCGCCTCGACAGGGTAACGTCCCGTGTCAGGAACCCGGACCTCGTCTTCCTCATGACCGGTATAAACGACATAGCGATGGAAGAATATGAAATAACTGCCGCATACAGGAAGGTCCTTGATATTCTCACTGCCTCGTTCAAAAACTCTCATGTCGTGGTCCAGAGCCTCCTGCCTGTTCGCCTCCCGTGGATCAGCAACAACGAGATCGTGAAGATCAACCGGTCTCTGCAAGAGATAGCCGGAGAGTTACGGATCGTTTATCTGGATATATACAGATTTTTTGTTGATACCAATGGAAACCCGGTTGCCCAGTACCTGATGGAAGACGGTGTGCACCTCAGTGCTGCCGGATACAATAAGTGGTCCCGGGCTATCGAGGATTTTCTTGTCCGGAGATTTGAGGAATAAGCCGGGCGGTTGGTTTATAATATAGATACATATTAAGGACTGCAGATTAAAATTGGCAATGATCAGAAAATCTCCCCTTGCCCCTCTTTGTTAAAGAGGGGATTGCCTCCCTTTAGCAAAGGGAGGTCAGGTGGGATTTTACAAATAATATCGTTACTTTTTGCTGTCTCTGTAAAAAAAACATCAGGAGGTTCCGATGAATAAAAGATATATACTCACATCCCTTCTCTGTCTCTGCACTCTTCTGTTTTCGTGGGGCAGTGCCTCAGCGATCATGATAGGTCTGAGCACGGAATATCTCACAAACAATTCAGACCTTGTCATCGCAGGCAATGTCGAGCATACCGAGTCATACTGGTCAGCAGACGGAAAGACAATCCTCACCAAGGCTGTTGTCACAGTTACGGAGCTGATACGTGCAAGGCAATCTGCGGCATATGTGCTCCCGGCAAGCGTCGTTGTCGAGTATAGGGGAGGCGAGGTAGGAGATCTCGGAATGAGGGTATCTGACGAGCCTTCCTTCAGTCAGGGGGAATCAGTTATTCTCTTTCTGAAATCAGCAGAGCCACAGAGAAAGATTAGCTCCCTTACCGGCAGTAAATTCACGGTAGTTGGAAGGGCGCAGGGCAAATATATAGTCTCACAGGACGGTATCGCAAGCAAGTCTGGGTTTTCTGTTGCAGCAGGCGAAGAGGTCATCGAGGACAATATCAAGGTCGGGAGCCTCATAGAGAAGATCAGGAGCATAAGATGAAGGCCGGAACACAATTTGGCAATCTCATAATAGAAACACAGTTGTCTGTAAAATCCCTCCTGACCTCCCTTTGCCAAAGGGAGAAATATTCCCCTCTTTGGCAAAGAGGGGAGAGGGGAGATTTTTCGATCAAATATAAATTCAATTTTGAGACCCTTAAGATGCGTATCGTCTTCCTCTCAATCGCCCTATTCCTTCTCCTTAATTCTTCAGCCCTGGCATATGTCATCAATCAGACAGGCGGGAATTACATAAAATGGGCGTCAGGCAGCATGACCTATAAGATAAACAGCACTGACGGGCCTTCAGGCAGTTCCGGGCAGATATCCTCAGCAGCTACGACGTGGTCGAATGTCGCTACATCCACGTTTAATTTTGTCAACGGAGGCGCTACATCAAGTTCAAACTGGGGCTCAAATAATGGAGAGAATATCATAGTCTTTCTGTCCTTCAGTGACAGCTGCGCGAGCACTCTCGGGATAAATCAGTACTGGTATAATCCGGGCACAGGAAGTATCCTTGACAGCGATATAAAATTCAACACGGATTGCAATCTGACTACCGACGGCTCAGGCACCGGCTTTGACGTGCAGTCGCTTGCGCTTCACGAACTGGGGCATTCATTGTCTCTGGGGCATACATCCGGGACAGTGATGAACTCCACTCTTATGGAGGGATCACTTAAGAGGAATCTGACCTCGGATGACAGAAACGGAATATCAGCTATCTATCCGAGCGGAACCCCTCCAACAACATATACCCTTACCATAAGCAAAAGCGGCAGCGGTTCGGTGACAAGCAGTCCAAGCGGTATCAACTGCGGTTTTACCTGCTCGCATGCATATGACCAGGGGACGGTCGTGACTCTGACCGCAACGCCTTCGTCAGGCTATACCTTCAGCAGCTGGTCAGGCGGCGGATGTTCAGGCACAGGTCAGTGTGTTGTTACGATGAACTCCAACACAACAGTGACTGCAACATTTGCGAGCTCCGGGTCCTGCACCTATTCCATAAGTCCGCTAAACAGGACCTTCGACTCTGCAGGAGGCTCTGACGACATTCATGTCACAGCAGGGACAGGCTGCGCATGGACAGCAACCAGCTCTTCATCATGGATAACGGTAACTTCGGGCAACAGCGGCACAGGCAACGGTACAGTATATTATTCCGTATCCGCAAATAATGAACTGAGTTCCCGCTCGGCCAACATGACTGCTGCGGGCCAGACCTTCACTGTCACACAGTCGGGAATCGACCATGGCTCATTGCTTACCCCGGTCTACCGGTTCAACAACAGCAGTATCACACACTTCTACACCGTATCGGAAACAGAAAAAAACAATATCATAAGCACCATGCCGTCTTTTATCTATGAGGGTATAGCCTTCTATACACATGTAGCTCCTGATTTCGGCGCCGTGCCGGTCTACCGGTTCAACAACAGCAGCATCACACACTTCTACACCATATCGGAAACAGAAAAAAACAATATCATAAGCACCATGCCGTCTTTTACCTATGAAGGTATAGCCTTTTACGCAAGTCCTTCAAAGGATTGATGCCAAAGGGTGAAGGATGAATTGTGAAGGATGAAGAAAAGTCGCCGGATTCCACCCCTCTCCCCCAAGGGCAAGGGACCGGATTTTTCCCTCCCTTTGAGAGGAATTATTGTGGAAGGATTATTCAGAAATTTCACGGGTATTGCTGAAAAAACTTTTCGTCAGTATGGCAGATGTTTAAATGTTTTTGCACGGTGCGCTCTGAGCAGCAGGAGCTGTTCCGATAACTGGCGCTTACGAAAAGTTTTTGATGCAAAGGCCGTGAAACAACCGATGATTCATGAAACGCCAGCTGAACTTGACTCGGGTACTCAGCTCACAGTCGCAGATCCTTTATCCACTTGTGAAACCTCAGGATGCCCCATTTTCTGAAATACTCTTCCCTGTAACCGATATAAACCCTGTCATCTGCGATGACCGCGCTTATCCGTTTCTCATACCAGAAAAAGCGGCTCAGCATCATCACCATGCCTGCAGCCAGCATGATAAGTGCGCCATATATAAAAAGCAGGGCCGGGTCGTATACTGCCTGTATCTTCACAAAGAGAGCTTTCTTTCCTGAAGAGACCGTGCTGTTTCCTATGGTCAGGGTCTCTGCGGGCCTCATCTTGAACTCTGTCTTTTTCCTGTCTCTGCCCTGCTGAAGTGATATATGATACAGCGGATTGGACAGATTATAGAGCTTGCCTGTCAGCAAACCCTTTTTGTAAGTCTTCTCAGGCTGAAGGCTGAAGCTCAGGACCGTCTCAGGCGCCAAGGTCACTGCATCCGGCTTGCCGGGAGGAAATATATCCAGATACAGATCCTTCTGCAGGTCTCCCTGCTCGGTCTTGAGGGAAAAAGGCTGAAAAAAACCGATATTCACTATTCGTAAATATAGTCCGTCAATGTAAGAAGGAAAACCGCCTGTAATGGTATGCGGCCTGCCTGACGATATTAATTCAGCCGAGATCACCTTAAGCATGAAGCCCCCCTTCTCCCCGACAGAAAGGAACTCGGCCGGAAGGTTTGCCCTTATACCCTTCAGCAGCACCTGCCTGCTGAAAAATTCCCTTTGCTGCCCCTCGTGGAGGACCCCTTCATCCGTCTTTCTCATATGCATGCTGATCAGCAGCGAGATAAGCAGAAGGACAAGCCCGGCCCTCATCACCGTGCCAGGCAAAAAAGAGAACCTCCCCTTTGTCCCTGTGATGGTCCGGCCATCAGTCACCGGAGAAAATCCCTTATGCCTCATCCAGGCGCCGATCACCTCTGAGTGGTTATCTCCGGAACAGGGAAGTTCAACGGATGTGTCCATATCCCTGAGCTCCTCCAGAGAGGCCTTCTGCCGGTCGAGTCTTACAAGGATCACCCGAATGCTCACAGCGATGAGATTAAAGATAAGCCCTAAGTAGAACGCTATTGCGGCAGAAGAAAAAAAGAGGAACCTCAACCACCCGTCAAAGGGCCTCTCTCCAAAGGAAAGATAGATATACGACGCCGAGAGGCAGAGCAGCAGAAAAAACGTGAGCCACCATGAAGAAACGGCCTTTGCGATTCGTCCGGACATCAGAAGTGGGTTCCCTTCTTTTCGAGTTCCTGGGTATTTTTGTAAATCCGAATCAGGTCTTCGAGGCCTATGACGATATTGCCTTCGTCCAGCCTGAAGGGAACCGGTATCGGATTGCATCCGCCGGGGTTGTTAATAGTCGGTATGGCTATGGGCGTCATGCAGTACTTGCAGACAAGGTTATTCCCTCTCTGGGCATAGCCCTGCGCGTCCTTGTTCCACTCCGCGGGCCTGCATATCTCGCACTCATCCAGCGCAACGCCCATCGAACCGTCCTGCTTGAGTATTGCGAGGAAGATGATCTGTTTATTGCCGTAATAATAGACATACTTCTTCACCTTCCCATCAGAGAAATCACTCAGCCGGTCCGACATCGGTATGCGTATGATCTTATCGTCACCTTCCTCTCTCACCGTTATAGGTACAGGCTCGTAAAACGGGTTCATGGAGATATTCACCTGATGGAGGAGGACAACCAGAAGTATAAATGCAGCAAGCACAGGGAAGGTCCGGTATACGAGTTCCTTTCTGAAAAATGCGACAGAGAGCCTTTTCTGCGCGCCTGACTGTATTGTCTCAACAAGAGGATCGGGCCGTGCAAACAGATGTATGAGGATAAACAGCGGCGGGACCATGATAAAGAAAACCGAGATCGTCATGGCTGTCCTGTCACCTGCAATAAAATCGGCAAGACCTGAAAAAGGGACCTTGATAAAGGCATGGGAAGACAGTAGGATCAGAGACTGGCAAAAACGCACCGCATGCTCAAGAAAGGCTAGAAGCCCCTTTTGGAGCTCCACAAGGATATTGCCCTTTTCGAGCTCTCCGACGCCTCCGAAGGCGAATTTCACGGCTCCTATGGTCATGAGAAGGCTCGGAAACGTAAAGGCCTCCTGAAACGGAATCTTTTTGAGAATTCTCCGTAAGGCGGCAAAAGGAATGACCCCGCTAATAATGCCCGCAATACCCGCAGCCAAATAACTCTTAACGTTCCCCTCCATAAGCCCCATGTCATGTATCAAAAAGCCTGTTCCCCTTGCCTCAAAGA
Organism: Nitrospirota bacterium; assembly: GCA_016217695.1. Taxonomy (GTDB): domain Bacteria; phylum Nitrospirota; class Thermodesulfovibrionia; order Thermodesulfovibrionales; family UBA6898. The sequence continues at coordinate 13,700 of JACRHE010000166.1, forward strand.
AACAGAGCAGAAAGCCGAGGATAAACATTCCCAGTCTGAAGGCTGATTCGGCAGGCTCAGGCCTCGCAAGGACAAAAAATATGCTGAGATAAAACAGGACCGTCTCGGAGACATATCTCCAGAAAAGCCATTTTTCATTGCCGGGAAGATGTTCGCTGAAATAGGGGAGATAACCTGTAATGAATCCGGCTGTCGCAGCAGAGATCACGCCGGCAAGAAGAGCCCGCGCCCCCCTGTCTGACCTGATCGAAAAAAGGATGAGCATGACAAGAAGAGAAGTTTGAGACGCCTCTCGGAAGGCTATCAGAAAGGGTTGAGACATGGTTCACCCACACTATTAATAAATTTCACGGTAATGCCGAAAAAGCTTTTCTTCAGTAAAGGGCATGCATCTATATGATCTTGCACTGTGCGCTCTGATCAAACAGGAGGAGTTCAGATAACTGGCGCTTACGAAAAGACTCTTGAGGCAGTGGCCGTGAAATAATCGTTGTTTCATGAATAATCCGGGCTAAATGATCTTCTGAATCTCTGAGTCAAGCCTGGATGGAGAAATACCCTTGGGGATCCTTGACTTCACAACCGCGTCCCTGTTGATAAAGACCACGCCGCCGCCATAGGTCATGCCGAACTTCCTGGACATAGCGTCATCGCCGTCATAAAGGAAATCCGGAATCCCGTTCTTCTTCGCATACCCGGCCAGCTTTTCAGTGCGGTCCTGATGCCCTATCCAGAGGATTGTAAGGCCCTCCCTGCTGTACTTCTGCTCTGCCTGCTTGACCAGCGGGATCTCTTCTGCACAGCGCAGTCACCAGCTCGTAAACCAGTATATGATTACCGGCTTTCCCTTAAGAGCAGAGAGGGTGACCGAGTTTCCTGTCTGAGGGCTCTTCAGGGTAAAGTCAGGCGCAGGAAATTCGGGTGGAAAGCCGCCTGAGCAGGAGACCGCAAGCAGAACCAGCGCAGCCAAGCAGAGGAAAGGAAAACAGCGGGCCGTTCTCTCCATCTTATTTGGCTGAGGCCCTCTGATGCAGTCCGACAATCCAGGCTATCAGGATCCCCAGACCCAGACCTGAGACGTCATGGACATAAGCCATCGGAGATGTTATCTGTCCTGTCCCGAAATAAAGAACACCGAAGATAATACCGCTTACCAGACCGAGCACAGCACCCATCAAAATCGTTCTTCCCATCTTACCTCCTCACCCGGATGAACCGGGATCCAACATTAAAGATTCCAAATTCAAAATTAAGAAATCAGGTTATGCTTCAGCTTCAGCACCTTCACCCTTCTGCTCAGCCTTGACCAAAAAAAGAGTCCGGCACCCACCAGCGTAAACATAACGACATGCTTTATCACAATGGCGACTATCTGCAGCCTTCCCGCAACATCAGACCATTCATACTCCATATAGAAGACCACCCTCGGCACGCCGGCAAGCAATATCCAGTAAAGCGAATCCTTTGCTATCCTTGTTATGCCCTTATAGATGCGGATAAAAAAGAGCTCCTGTTCAGGACTCTCTGAAACAAAATGCTGCCTGGAGATCAACCACATCGTAAGGCCGGAGACTGCGAGGAAGGCTGTGGCAATGTCGTGGGAATAATTGGTCACCATGATCATCATGCCGGGCAGCGCATCCATCGTAAATATTAGCATACAGGATAAAATGAAAGTCAAATGCCCGCATAGCCGCATCGACGGATAGTTACACTCTTCCTTATAAACATAGAACCGCGAGTTGGAAAGGGGCACAAGAGCGACTTGGCCCGTATTTCGTTGCGGTTCTTAGCGAAATGAAGCGGCAGCATTCGTGACTGTCTGAGCTCCGGAGGGCGAGTTTCACGAATGCAGCGTAATCAGCCCAGAACAGCAGAATTCGGGCCTTTCAGGCGAGTGTGATTTTTTTCAGCCGTTTGTTTTGGGGATCAAAAATCAGACACCCGGTCCTGATGCCTGCATCCTGATCTTGCCCTCGTTAGCCAGCTTTCCTAAGATAAAGATGACACTCTCGCGTTTAAGCTTAAAGCGCGTTCCGATTTCATCCGGATCAACTGTCCCCCTGTCTTTCATGAAATCTGTTATCTCCCTTTCTATCTCGCAGAGCCAGTCACTGAAAAGCCCCCTAAGCTCAGGGGTCGAATATGTGGCCAGTTCATAGGAATGACTTACCACCGACAGAACCTCTTTACTCATCTCAAGCGGATTCACTCCTGAATCCGTGCATTCCTTTATTCAATATTCCGCCATTGACAGCAGGCTCTGGTCCTCCTTCTTCCCGCTCACCACTGTCTTCAGCATCTCCTGTTTCTCTGCCTCGCTCAGCCCCCTGAGCAGGGAATAGACCAGGGTATCCAGCATCTCCTTCTTTGCAGCAGGGCTCAGCGCAGCAAGGATATCTTCTATCTTTCCGTCACTCAAAACACTCACCTCCGTTGTTGTTCATTATGTATTCAGATTAATTTTATTTGAAAGCTCCGCAATGATATCGAGAAGGACCGGCTCGGAAAGGCTGTAATAGATGAACGGCCCGTCCCTTTCAGTCTTGACGATCCCGGCATCGCGCAGGACCCGAAGATGAAAAGAGACAAGGGTTTGGGAGAGGCCGGTCGCGTCTATGATCTCCGTAACCGAACGCGCCTCTTTGCCGATGGAGGAAATTATTCCGAGGCGGTTCGCATCTCCGAGGGCTTTCAATATCTTTGCAAGGGATTCCATTGAGGTCAGCGCTGCCGGAGGATAACTCATATCAGTGAACGCTCATATCAGCATCTGCTCATATCGACTCTGTTAATTAATTTTAACCTAAACAATGTTTTTTTTAACAGCTTAAAAATATCGTGCCCGGTAAGTATAATGCAATAAACTCACACAATATATTTATTCTCAGGGAGGTCGAAAATGAATATCGTGAAGACTGCTTTAACGGCGTTGCTGTTAAGCTGCGGCATCATCTGCGTCCCGGCCATTTCACACGCAAAGGAACGGCAGGGGACAGTCACCGTGCAGGTAAATCTCAATGCGCCTGCCGATTCAAAAAACGTAAGACTCTGGATCCCATATCCCATGTCCGACAAAAATCAGGATATAACAGGGATCAACTTCACGGGGAACTATGCATCCGTCGGGGTATATAAAGACCCTCAGAGCAAGAGCGGCATACTTTACGCAGAATGGAAAGAGCCTTCAAAGGAAAGGGTTCTGACTTACACCTTTAATGCAAAGAGGAAGGAAATCCTGAGCGCAAACCTGCCCAAAAAAGAGATGCCTCTATCTAAAGAGGAATTCAGGGCTTACCTCGACAACTCGTGGCTCGGGGCAACAGAGGCAAAGATAAAGAAAGAGGCGGAAAAGATAACAAAGGGCAAAAAGACCGTTTTAGCCAAAGCCCGCGCAATCTACGACTGGGTCCTGGACAATATGCGGCGCGATCCCAATGCAAAGGCATGCGGTCTCTGCGATGTCGAAAGGCTCCTGACCGAGAGGATGGGCAAGTGCGCGGACGTGCATACGGTCTTTGTCTCGCTCTGCAGGGCAGCCGGAGTGCCTGCAAGGGACATATGGGGCATCCGCATGCCAAAGGCAAAAGAGGGTGACATGACAAAGATGCAGCACTGCTGGGCTGAGTTCTACCTGCCGGGTCATGGCTGGCTGCCTGTTGATGCAGCAGATGTGCATAAGATCGTCTTTGACAAAAAGCTCTCTTCTGAGGATGCTAAAAAGCTTAAGGAAAGGGACTATTTCTTCGGCTCTGTTGAAGAAAACAGGATACAGCTCGGCTACGCCTACGGGATGCTGAACCCTCCGCAGAGCGGAGCGCCTATTATCTACTTTATGTACCCATATGCAGAGGCAGACGGAAAAACCGTGGGCGAGGAGCTCGTAGGATATAACTTCGGATATAAGATCAGCTTCAGGGAGCTATAGATACTTTCGGGTTCAGGAAATTCTTGAGATATGCCTGAGACAGTGGCCGTGAAATAATCGTTTTTTCATAGATAATCCGGGTTAAACTAATTTCGAACACTCAGGAGGTTTTCTTACATGAAGGTATTAAAAGTCTTTGGATTGTATTTCCTCGTCTTTTCCGCTTTTCTCTGCTCAGCGGTCTTTGCAGCGGATCAGAATATTCCGTCAATAAAGGTCGGCCATGTAGGCCATGATCATCAGCTGGCCCTTTATGTAGCTGCAGAGGCCGGCGCAGGTCTCGAAAAAGAGTATGGCGTATATCTGAAGGAGCTGAAGCCTCAGGAGGTCTATGACCTTTATGACGGCGGCCACCTTGCAGCGCGGGTGCATCTCGTGAGGGTGGGAGGCGGCTCAAAGATGCCTGCCGCACTTGAGCAGGGGCACATAGAAGTGGGCCTCGGAGGCCTGGGGCCTGTAGTTAAGTTCATCGATAAGGGTGCGCAGATCAGGGTGCTGGCTCCTCTGAACAACGATGGTGATTCGCTTATACTCAGAAACGGGTTTCCTGCCCATTCCTGGCAGGAGTTCGTCCGGGAGGTAAAGGCTTCCCCAAAACCGGTCAGGATCGGATATAAAGACCCTATGGCCAATGCCTATATGATACTGACAAGGGCTCTTTCCGAAGAAGGCATACGCTATGGGCAGGAGCCTGTCGGCCAGGACGGCAGGCCGATGCAAGTCATCACTGTAAATCTTCAGGGAGATGAGAACGCCCTCCCTTCACTGGAGAGCGGGCTCGTCGACGGAGTTGTGGTAAACGAGCCGACGCCTTCGATGCTGGTTCACAAGAAGGCCGGACACAAGGCTGCAGACCTGTCAGACCTGCCTCCAAAGGGAAAATGGAAAGGCCATCCCTGCTGTGTTGTTGCGGCAACAGAAACAGCACTCCATCAGAAGCCCAGGATTCTCAGGTCTCTTCTTAAGGTGATTGCCGCAGGAGCCGATCTCATGTCCAGGGATGTTGAAAAGGCTATAGCTGCAGAGGCAAAATGGACAAAGACCGCGCCCGACATAGGCAGAAAGAGCATCATTAACGTCAGCTACGTGATACGTCCTGATGAGGCCTGGCAGAAGGCTGTGGACACATGGGTCGACCTTATGATAACCTCAAATCAGTTCCAGAAGAATCTGAAGGGAAAGACGTCTTCCGAAATCCATGCGGTCATTCTTGAGCTGACACCGATGAACGAGGCTCTTTCCGAACTCAGGCTGAAGCCAGGGAAGGTAAAAAAGAACTGACGTCTTCATCTTCAAAAAACAGGGAGAATCACTGGGCGGACCGCCTGTGGGGCAAGATCCTCCTGGGTTCGCTCATTCCTTTTGGAATTCTCCTTGCCTGGTGGCTGGCGATCAGAACCGGCACCGCGGTTGTCCCCGGATTCGGGGAAGTCTTCGATGTTATCCTTCATCCCTTCAGGACCCCGCCTGACCTTTATTCCCGCTCCCTTGCCTTTTCTCTCATGATGACCCTCATACGGCTTACCCTGGGGTTTGGCCTCGGTATAATCACAGCCGTACCCCTGGGACTCTGGGCAGGACAGAGCCGGGTAGTAGACAGGATATTTTACCCGGTTGTTCAGATGGCGAGGTCCATAAACCCGATAGTGCTCCTGCCGATCGCCACCGTCATCTTCGGACTATCCTCCATAGCATCCGTCATGAGTGGAGAAATGGAGGCCTGGAAACACGATGTCTGGGACCAGGTACAGCTTGCTATGATACTCATCCTCTGGTGGGGCGCCTTCTTCCCTGTATTCCTGAGCACGACACACGGGGTAAGGACAGTTCGCAGGGCATACATAGACACAGTCATGATCATGGGCGCCTCAAAGGTGCAGATTTTTCAAAAGGTGATCTTCCCTCATGCCCTGCCCTTTATCGTAAACGGTACACGCATAGGCATGGGCGTCACCTGGCTCGTCCTGATAGCCGCAGAGATATTCCCCGGCACAAGGAGCGGCATCGGATACATGCTCTGCACTGCGTGCAAGACGTCCGACTACCAATATACCTTTGCTGCCATACTGGTAATAGGGGTTACAGGACTCATCATGGATGCTGTGATACACCGCATTGAGCTTGCCGTCAGCCATTGGCAGGCGGCCGAGAAATAGGGCCTTCATGACCGGCATTGCTCAGACCACGGCTTTTTCCCTCCATAATATCATCAAGGATTACACAAGCAGGGAGGGCACGGCAGTAAGGGCCCTCGACAGTGTATCGTTAGATGCCGAGCAGGGAAGGATAACCTGCCTTGTGGGACCGACAGGCTCAGGGAAATCGACCATACTCAGGATCATCTCCGGCATTGAAGAAGCGGATTCAGGTTCTGCACAGATCTCGGGCAGGAAGCCGCACGAGTTCATCGGAAAGCTGGGCTATCTCACCCAGCACCATACCCTCTTGCCCTGGATGCGCATCAGGGATAACATCGGCCTGCCGCTTGATATCGTAGGGCAGAACAGAGAGACGCAGGGAGAAAAAGTCGCCCGCATCTGCGAATTACTGGGGCTTCAGGGAACGGAAAGCCTCTATCCGTATGAACTCTCGGGCGGGATGCAGCAGCGCGCTGCCATTGGCAGGCTGCTTGCAGGAGGCGCGCCTTACTGGCTCATGGACGAGCCCTTCTCGGCCCTTGATGAAAAGACGCGCCAAAGACTGCAGCGCCTCTTGCTGCAGCTCGTCAGGGAAAACAGCATCTCGGCCCTCTTTGTGACCCACTCTATCGACGAGGCGGTCTTTCTGGCTGACAGGGTCGTCATCCTCTCAGCAGGCCCCGGAAGGGTGATAGAAACTTTTGATATAGCGGTGTCCCATCCCAGAGACAGGCTGTCCAATGAGTATGGACGGAACATGGAGCGCATCAGGAGAAAGATCGAATCAGTGCTTTCGGAATGAAGGGGATTATACTGCTTTGATCTCCGTCTCCACTTCTCAAGCTTATACTACTGATTTTAGTAAAGCAGGCAACAGCAGGAATCTTAATACTTTTCAGGACTATCCTGTCTGACAGATCATCCGGCATGAGTGTGCGTGTCGCTTCCCTCAGCTACCGGAAATGACTTTCCTATGGCTCCCTGGGTCAAGGCAAGCAACGCGACCACGTAAATGAAGAGGGCAACCAGTGCGAGAGCCCGAAGCCCTGTGATCATGGAGAGATACTCGAGACAGCCTCCGAATACCGAACCGAGAAGGTTGGACCCCAGCGACGCTGCCGGATTTCGAGAGCGGGCCAGCAATATCGAAACTATGATTCCTGCAAAGCCGACTGGCAAGGCGTTTAGCAGCCCACCGACGGCGCCGCGCTCCATGATCGGCAGTCCGCTTAGTGTCGAAGGAAATACAGCCCAGACAAGCAGAACCGACGCCAGGAGCCAGGGGAACCAGACCAAAGGGCGTGAGGGCCTGAAGCGTATAACGACTTCGTTGGCCAGAAGTGCCATAACAAAGATCCCCGCGAATACTGCGGAGTTGACCACCCACGTGGATCCAAAGAGAAGGGAAAGAGCTGTTACTCCTCGGGTCTCGATAAGAAGAAAAGCCTCTCCCATCAGGAAGAGTACGGGATCGAAATCCTTTCTTAATCCGGACTTCCCGAACGCCAGGACAGTAGCGCAGACAGCAAAGATTAAAAGAAAGCAGAGCACGAGTATATATCCCCAGGGGAAGACGCCAGGGCGCACGTAAAGAAAGGGCCAGTCGTCACTCGTCGTTTTCACAAGGCTTCTGTCCGTCGTAGGCGCCACCTGCGGGAACTCGACACCGCTGAGGTCAAGATTGGCTTGCGGGCCCGCAACGATGAACGTACAGCCGTAATGCATGCCGTGCAGGAACGCAATCGGCTCGCGGCCGGTAGCTTTTGCGATCGTCCAATACAACCGGTCGAAGATCCATGCTCCCCCAAAAATGCTGAAACTGACACTTAGGTGCCCTTCGGGTGCTACATGTTGCCATGCGGCCCGGATCCCCTCCTCAGTGTAAACGAAGTTATCGAGCCTAAGGGAGGACAGAGACGTAAACATGGAGTGTGAATCCAACAGCCCGAAGACAACCGCGTCAAAGACCTCGCCCTGATGATTTTCAAAAAAAGCGCGTGCATCATCCACTACCACCTTTACATGACGGTCCTCATAGGGCCGTTCCGGATGGAGCTGACGACCGAGTTCTATGATCTCGGGATCGATGTCCACGGAGTGTATACGTCCGTAACCCTGACGGATCGCCTCAGCTACATCATTGCCCGTCCCGGCACCCACGATCAATGCTGTAGCACGCCTGTTGTTGATCACGAAAGGCAGGTCGTATACCCTGTGCATTCCGCGAACATCTTCAGGCCTGGCTGACGCGACGATCCCCTCGTCGGAAAGATCATGCATGGACTGGTGAAAATCCCGGTTGACGTCGAGACCTATGCTATCCGGTTCGAACCGCAGGTCGATACGGTTATAGGGGGAAAAGTATGCCCCACCGGCAGAGTAAGCTGCCACAAACAAAACAGCGACCCCGGCGACCAGTGATGACGGACGGCGGGATAACCATGCGAAGGGTACTACAGCGAGGGCCAGCCATGCCCAAGGGCCATAACCCATCGCAGTCACGATAGTGACTCCGACAACCCCCAACAACGAGCCCACCAGATCCCAGCGGTAGGCCTTGAGTGCCGGAAGACGAGGAAACAGACTGCCGACTGCGCTGCCGGCGAAAAGAAACAGGACCACGATTGCGACGATCAGACACAGGAAAATAACATAATTGACAACGAGTTGCCCTATCCCCTCAATGGAAAACTCCGCACCCCACAAATGTATTGAGGTATCTGGGAACGCAATATGAACGAGCCCAAGCGGCTCGGCGAATCCCAAAACCAGGGTAATAGCAGCGAGGGTCGGAAGAGTCCAGTGCAGAAGGCCGCCGTGGCGGCGCCCCAGGACAAGTCCCAGCCCCATACCCAGAAAAGACGCGATCAGAACCAGGTTATTGAAGTAGGCGAAGACTCGCACCTGGCCGGAAGTCCATCGTATCATGGCCAGCTCAAGAGAGAGGATGCCAAATGTCGCAGCAGCAATCTGGAGAGACGGGGAGCCGCCGTACCGGCTTGATGTCTGTTCTTTTTCCCCGATGCTCCTGTTTCTCATTTATTCTTTCTCCGCAGGCGTACCCCTCCCCTAAACAACGATGCAGGTATTCCGATGATAATGAGGAATATCCCGGCCAGTATTACAGGGTAACCATAATCCTTCACGGCCTCAAGCTGGACCCAGTTTGTTGTCTTAATGAAGTTCAGGGTCAGATCGTCAAAGACTATCGGCTGACCGGAAATTCCCTCTGCAATAATCTTCTCTTCCCTGAAAACCCTCACGCTGTACCGCGGATCCCTGACATTGAATTCAGAGGCCTTCACCCGGCCTTTTTCGATGACCCTCTCAGGCTCCATCGAGATTACAAACCTGTAGGGATAAGGTTCTATCTCAAAGCTATCGCTGCTGCCGGCGCCCAATATCTTCAGGGGCATATACCCTTCAGTCCTTATTCCGGCTGCCTCTGTTATGGTAACTCCCGGCGCAAGACCGAAGTTGAGTATATGGAAGTAAGTATTTCCTATCTTTTTCGCAGGGAATGCTCCAACCGTATGCAGACGCGAAGATTCATCCGAGATGACAACCTTCGGCTCATACTGAAAGATTCCCATGCCCCTGTCAGCATCGATATCAAGAAAACGGTCCAGGATACCAAGATCGATACTCTTCACCATAAACTTCTCCCTGCTCCACCTTGGGCTGATTTCATGGCCTTCACCTACAACAATCCATTCAAAATGCCTCAGGCTTAAACTCATAAAAAAACCGGTTGCAAAGAGCATGATGCCGAGGGGCAGGCAAAACCAGCAGATAAATTGCATCTTCTCTTGTCTTATGATCTCCTTCGATGCCCTGATCAGATTCAGATATCCGCTCGTCAAAAAGATGAGAAAGGGGATACGCATGATCCATCTCCTTTGAAGTCCCATAACGAAGTGTGCGAACGACTCGCTCAACCAGATAGCTGAAAACATGTAATAGACGAGCCAGAGACCGATCACACCTATGAGGAAGCCCTTTGAGGAGATCATCTCCGCAAAAACTCTCAGGAATCCGGCGAGAGGATTCCGCTCAGAAACGTCTGGTTTCACCTCACAGCCTCCCTTCCCTTGCCTGAATTCACATACTCCCATTTCTTCAATATCTCGCCCAGGTCTATCCTTACAAAACGTTCATCTATGGCAGAAACAAGAGGTATAGGGTTGCAGCCGCCCGCCTTGCCGAGAGTATTTATAGGGATAGGCGTATTGCAGAAAACACAGACGACAAGGTCGTCTCTCTGGCCATATCCGTCAGGAGGGCATATCTCACAGGCGTCAAGACAGACGGAAAGGGCATTATTATCCCTCTTAATGATAATTATCCTTATTTCCTTCCCCTGATGCGCCAGAGAGAATTTATGCAGTGAGCCGTCCATCAGGTTCATGGTAGGGTCATTTACAGGTATCATCACGATCCCTTTATCCTCAACCACAGGCTTCGGCTTCGGGTTGTAAAGCCTTGATACAGACTCGCCGCTTCCTAAAAACCATGCTCCGATAATCAGGACAATAAAGATGAGTACCGGGATCGCCTTGCGTCTCCTGTCGGAAAGAAGGATCGATCTGAATTTTCTCCTCTGCGCCCCTGTATCCGCAGGCAGCTCAGGCAGAGGGCTCAGGAGGCTATGGTAAAGAAACAATGCAGGAAAGAAAAGAAGGCTTATCAGCGTCACCAAGACGGAAAAGTTGGAGCCGAAAAAAAAACCTATGAAATTCCAGACCGTTGTCCTGAGCAGCTGATGATCCGGGACCATTATAAACACAAACGTCTGGTGGATAAAATCATGGGAAAACTTCATGAA
>JACRHE010000168.1 GCA_016217695.1 Nitrospirota bacterium
CGCGTCTTGCATCCTGCATCGGAGAGGATTAGAATCTAACAAAATCTCCACTGAGATGCCGAAAGAGGACGGACCCGGATGGCCTCCTGCAGACTACCTGCCGATTTTCTTCTTGACTGCCTTAACCGCTGAGGAGGTCTTTTTCGCAACGGTCTTCTTGACGGCCGCGACCTTCTTTACCACCTTCTTCGCTACTTTTTCTTCGACCTTAGTCACCTTTTTTACGGCCTTCTTCACCGCTTTCTGCACAGTCTTTTTCACCGTCTTCTTCCCGAGCATGTATCCTCCTGCATGATTTTATTTCGGACGCCGGGGCACCCGCTAAATATTATCTGCTATCCCTGCGCCTCTGTCAATTCCGGTCGCGCCCAAGCCGGGATATTGCCAGGCTCCTTTCATGAAATTTCTTGCAACCTGCTAAGATAAAGCATGGCAGATGAGGGCAGTTCAGATCCTATAAGCGTATATTCTGGCGAGGACAAGGCCTGGACTATCCTTTCATCCGCCGACCCCGGTAAGGTCTGCGCTGATGCGTCGGTTGCGTTTGACCGGTCATCGGGGACCTATAGCGTGAAGTCCTTCGGCTCAGAGTTTTTTGTTTCTCCGTCTCAAAGGACTATATCGTCCCCCACAGAGTCCGGCAAGAAACTTATCGAAAGACCCGACTGCTTTTTCAGGCTCTCGATGCTCTGGTACCTGAGTAGCGCCAAAAATATTCCTTTGAAGGGTTTGCTTGTAAAGCCCGAACAGATAAAGGGCGGGCAGATATTTGCGAGGGGCACGCATAAGCTCCCCCTGAACGATCTCGCTGAGAAATACTCCTCAGACAGGGACGGTTTTATGAATATGGGCCTGGCATACGGCGGCGAGCAGGAACAATACGGTGACGCCGCGTTCCGGCTTCTGCCCTTTCCCAGGCTGCCGGTATTTCTGACCCTCTGGCTTGAAGACGAGGAGTTTCCTGCCCGCGCCGACCTGCTGTTTGACGCCACGTGCGTGCAGCAGGCGCCTGTGGATGTGCTTTGGTCCATAGCTATGATGTGTGTGAACATAATGCTGATATAAAGGGAAGCACCGTCAGAAGGTTCTTAGCCTTTTCGCTTTTGCGCCTCCTTTTTTTCGACTACGCAATAGATGCCGCCTTCCTTCAGTCCCGGCTTAAAGCAGCCATTGCAGGAGATGCAGCGCGCAGCAGCGGGGTCGCCTTCTTTCCAGCGGTTGATCAGCTGCGGCTCCCTGATGAGGGGGCGAGCCATGGAGATATAATCGATCCCATCATCGATAGCGGCTTTATCGATGACTTCAAGCGACCTGAAACCGCCTACTGCCATTATGGGGCATCTGACCGCTTCTTTGATCTTCAGGGCGAGGGCAATGTTGTAAGCCTCCAGGGCCGGGTTATCGATTCCGGTCCTTACCGGAGTTCTTTCGCCGGAGGCTGAGGTGCCGCCGCTGACTTCTATGGCATCCACCTTTTCCTTGTCCAGAAGTCGTGCAGCATGGACGGCATCGCCTATATTGAGGCCGCCCTCAAGATTGTCGGAGCCGTTGAGCTTGACGAAGACCGGATAATCAGGTCCCACCTCTGAACGGACTCTGCGGTAAACTTCGAGAAGGAATCGACAGCGGTTCTCCACGGGTCCGCCGTACCCATCATCCCGCAGGTTGGTCAGGGGAGAGAGAAACTGGTTGATGAGGTAGCCATGGGCTGCATGGAGCTGGACAGCGTCGAACCCGTACTCCTTTGCCAGACGGGCCCCGTTTCCGAAGGCCGCAACAATTTCATCTATGTCCTGTTTACTCATTGCCTCAGGTTCTTCAGGAAATTGCTCAACCTTTACAGCGGAGGGGGCGAGAGGCTGTCTGCCTGCTGTTTTTGCAGTTGTCTGACCTCCTGCATGAACAAGCTGTATGCATAGCTTTCCGCCTTCGTTGTGGACAGCCCGGGTAAGCGTTTGCATCTCAGAGGCAAAATCGTGCGTATGGATTCCCATTTTCCCGGGCAGCTGCTTACCGTCCGGCCTGACAAACGCATAACCGGTGATGATCAGGCCGACGCCGCCTTTAGCGAGATCGCGGTAGCAGGAAGTGAGCCTTGTTGTGGGACGCCCGTCTGTATCGCACATGCCTTCCCAGGTCGCGGACCGGACAAACCTGTTGGCAAGCGGCATACCATTGATTATTGTTTTTTGGAACAGTTCATTCATGCGTTAACCTCCTGTGGAATTATTTCCTGTCTCATTGTAGCAGGATCCAAGACGAGTATTAATGATTGCCAGAAAATTCAATTTGCAGCAGGTGATTCCGTTTCTGCCGTTTATTATGCCTGGACTACTGATCGACTGCAGCTGCACGGGTGCCCGGCTTTTCGCGCACCACTTCGCCTGCGGCTTTGTCCTCGCGCAGCCGCTGGAAAACGGGTTGCCTGAGGATGCCCTGCTCGGTCCAGCCGTGGAATAAAACCTCGCAGACCAGTTTCGGCTTTACCCATGCGACGGGGGTACCGGTCTCAGGCTCCACTTTAAAGGGGCATTTTTTCTGGATCAGGGGCTCCAGTTTTTCTTGGATTTTTTTTAATGTTTTCGTCGTGAAGCCGCCTCCGGAATGGCCGATATAGATCAGCTCGTTCCCTTCGAATACGCCCAGGACAAGGCTGCCCAAATATTTTCTGGACCCTCTCGGTCGTGTGAAACCGGCGATCACGCCCTCCTGCGAGAGATGCGTCTTCACCTTCAGCCACTGCCGGCTTCTTCTGCCTGCAAGGTATGAGCTCTGGGAATGTTTGGCAATGATCCCCTCGAGACCCTTTTCTTTTGCGGCAGTGAAAAACGAGACGCCCTCTTTCCAGACATGATCGCTGAATCTGATTTTCGGGTCAGACGGCAGAATCCTTTTCAGGATTTCCTTTCTCCTGAGCAGGGGAAGGCTTGTCAGGTCATGTCCCTGTAAATACAGGAGATCAAAGACGCAGTAAAGCAGATGACCGCTTCCGGATTTCCGGTAATTCTGCAGCATCTGGAAATCGGGATGTCCCTGATCATCCACCACAACAATTTCGCCGTCCAGAACAGCCTCAAATCTGCACTTCCGCAGCTCCTCAACAAGGGGAAGGAACTTTTGGTTGAACGATATCAGGTTTCGGGAATAAAGCGAAACACCTTCGTCCCTGATCTCGGCAACGGCCCGGTACCCATCCCATTTCATCTCAAAGATCCAGTCCGGATGATCAAACGGTTTTTTGACCGGTGTCGAGAGCATTGGTTTTATATGGTGAGGCATCGGGCTGACAGAGGCATTCTTTAAGTCTACCTCTTCCAGCGCTTCA
>JACRHE010000169.1 GCA_016217695.1 Nitrospirota bacterium
GAAAGGCCAGCATGATGGACAGTTCTGCAAGGGCTATACTGGCGAGGAGTTTGAGTCCGATGCTTCTGGCGGTATTTCTTTCTACTTCTGTCAGTGGCGATCCCATAGATGGATTATATCAAGAAAAAAACGGGATGACTACCGGTATCTGCGGTTCCCGCATGAACTAGCATATCTAACCCGGAAATCTTCCTTGACTTCGCTTTACATTATATGATAAAAGTAAAGCAAATATCAGGAGGTGAGTTATGCAGACAGTCAGGCTGAGTTCAAAAAACCAGATAGTCCTTCCCAGGGAATCAAGGGAGGCAATGCATCTCAAGGGAAGGGACGAACTTCTCGTGGTCGTCAAAGGCGAGATTACCATCATCATGCCGAAGCCTGCTGGGTACAGCGCTGCGTTGTCAGGCGCCGGCAAAGGAGTGTACCCTGCGGACCACCTTAAGAAGGAACGCAAGTCCTGGTGACCCCTTTATCACTGCAAAGTCTTTTACGCAGGCGGCGTGTTGTTTATCTGGATACAAGCATATTCATTTACTTTGTTGAACAGCATCCGCGTTATCATAAACTCTGCAGTTCGATATTCGAAGATATTGAGGCCAGCAGGATTAAGGCTGTAACTTCTACCCTGACGTTGCTCGAAATCCTTGTGCAACCTTACAAGCTTAAGAAAGAGGAACTTGTCCTTAAGTTTTATTCTTTGCTGGTTACCTATCCGCATCTTTCATGGATAGATATGAATCTTGCAGTTGCTGACCGCGCGGCGGGATTAAGGGCGAAATATGGCTTGAAAACTCCTGATGCGATACAGATCGCATCTGCGCTTTCTCATGGCGCCGGGGCCTTCATCTGTAACGACAGGGCATTTAAAAAAATCAAAGAAATTGAGTGTTTGATTATTGATAATTTTATGTGATAAAAGGGAGGGACTGATTCAATGAGGCATATCTTTACCGGAAGGCTGGGGGCTCATCTCTAATGAATTCGTGTGTGACCAGGAGAAGATGGAAGCCCTTCTCGGGGTCGTAGACAGTATTTCCCGGTCGCTTGGATGAATATACCTACCTGCCGGAGTGCCTTGGAGTCCCGATCAGATCGGGACGATAATGAGCGACAATGCTGTCTCCGCGCAAATTCCGGTTTTCTTGATGGTGGACTGCCTGTGGCCCATATAAGCCATTGATTTTTTTATGTTGTTGCTGATAAGATAATAATCATTCATTCTGGTCTTAATACTAAAGAGTGGGCCTTCCCACTCTTTTGTTTTATATGGAAGATATAAGGAGAAAGCTTTTAAATCTGGCCGGTTCGATAGCAGGGCAGCAGGCTGTCTCTGTTGTGGATATAGAACTTGCCGGCAGCATGAGAAGGCTTATTGTGAAGATATTTATCGACAAGGCAGGGGGCGTTACCCTGGAGGACTGTGAGAGGTTCAGCAGGGCTCTGTCTGCTGTTCTGGACGTGGAAGACCCGATCAGGACAGCATATGTACTGGAGGTGTCCTCTCCGGGGCTTGACAGGCCGCTGAAGTCTTTAAAAGATTTTGAGGCGAGCATCGGAAAACTGGCCCGGGTGGTGACAAAAGAGGGCATAAACGGACAGACCTTTTTTATCGGCAGGATACGACGTGTTGAGGATGGTGTCGTAACCCTTGCGCTGGAAAAAGAGGCTGAAACAGATATACCGTATGATAAAATCTCAAAGGCGAGACTGGAGATAGAGTTTAAATGACAAAAGAACTGTGTCAGGTCATAGAACAGATAAGCAGGGAAAAGGGCATCTCAAAGGAGATATTGATAGAGGCCCTTGAGTCAGCCCTGTTGTCGGCCATGAGAAAAAAATACGGGGGGCGGACGAATATCCACCTCATTATGGACCGTCAAAAATGCAGTATAAATGTCTATGAGTCAAAGACTGTAGTCAAAGATGTCACGAACCCTCTTGAGGAGATCTCGCTGCAGGAGGCCCAAAGGACCAATCCCGAGATACTGGAGGGTGGTGCTGTCGAATTTCCCCTGGACCTCCACGACCTCGGAAGGATAGCGGCCCAGACCGCTAAACAGGTGATATTTCAGCGGGTCCGCGAGGCTGAACGGGATGTCATCTTTAACGAATTCAAGGACAAGGTGGGACAGATCATCAGCGGCATGGTCATGCGGAAGGAAAAAGGCATCTACTATATAAATCTCGGCAAGACAGAGGCTGTTCTGCCAATCAAGGAGACACTGCCTAATGAAAATCTCAAGAGGGGCGATACGGTAAAGGCGATCATAGAGGACGTGCGCGTTACGACAAAGGGGCCTGCGATTATCGTTTCGAGAACAACGCCCCAGTTTGTAGCCGCTCTCTTTAAGATGGAGGTCCCTGAAATAAATGAAGGCCTCGTTCTGATAAGGAACATTGTCCGTGAACCCGGTGAACGCACCAAGATCGCGGTTTTTTCGAAAGACAGCGCTGTTGATCCAGTCGGCTCCTGCGTGGGCATGAAGGGTACAAGGGTCCAGACGATTGTCCGCGAGCTCAGAGGAGAGAGGATAGATATTATCCCCTGGACCGATGACGTCCGGATGCTTATCGCAAGGGCGCTCAGCCCTGCCTCGATCGACAAGATAGGCATAAACGAGGAGGGTAAGACCGCCATGGTGGTCGTCAATGATCAGCAGCTTTCCCTTGCCATCGGAAAGAAGGGTCAGAATGTGAGACTTGCAATGAAATTGACGGGCTGGGATATAGATATCATAAGCGATACCGAATATTCCAAGATAAGAATGGAAGAGACCGACAAGGCTCTTGAAGACACGCTCAAAAGGGAAACCCAGAAAAAAGATACGCCGTCAGTTGATGGATAGTACCCCATCTGACCTCTCTATACAGCAATCAAAGGGCATAGGCCCTCACAGGGCAAGTCTCTTGGCCCGCCTCGGAATCTCATCGATCAGGGACGCACTCTATTACCTTCCATCCCGTTATGTTGACAGGAGCAGGCTCAAGCCGATATGCGAAGTCAGGCCTGAATGTCTTGAGACTGTTAAAGGCAGGATACTCTCAGTCAGCAGCAGGAGAACAACAGGAAATGCCTCTGTTACGGAGGTCGTTATCAATGACGGGACAGGCCTGCTGAAGGGTGTATGGTTCAATCAACCGTTTCTGAAGAAAAACTTCTTGAGCGGCCAGGAAATCATGATGAGCGGCATGGTCAGGATGAATCCCTATTTCAGAAACGGTCTGGAGATGATGAGCCCTGAATATGAGTCAATTAGTCAGGAAGGCGATTCTTTCATCCATACAAACCGCATTGTTCCGGTCTATCCACTTACTGAGGGGTTTGGCCAGAAACAGTTCAGAAAGATAATGTTCGGGATTGTGCATGAGCATATTGATGGCCTGGAAGACCCTGTTCCCGAAGATATTGTCAGGAAGAATAAACTGGCGGGACTGAGGGAGAGCCTGCTGCAGTCTCATTTTCCTGATAACGGCGCTGACCTTGACTCCCTTAACAGGGGAGAGAGTCCGTGGCAGAAGAGACTTATCTTTGACGAACTATTCCTGTTGGGGTTGGGCATAGCGACTGTAAGAGAAAAGGGCAGAGCTGAAAAAGGTATTTCTTTTAAGTGCGATGGAAATCTGCAGAAAAAACTCAGGGAGATGCTTCCGTATCAGTTGACCCGGGCACAGGAGCGGGTTATCCGTGAGATCGATGAGGATATGGGCGGGCCTTTTCCGATGCACAGGCTTGTTCAGGGCGATGTTGGAAGCGGTAAGACGATTGTAGCCCTTATCGCTATGCTGAACGCGGTTGAGTGCGGATATCAGGCTGCTCTGATGGCACCGACCGAGATGCTCGCGGAACAGCATTATATGAACATACTCAGGACAACTGAGAGGCTTGGGCTTAAGACTCTTCTGATCAGAGGGGGATCCGACAACATTGAGAGGGAAAGGGCGGAAACCGGAAAGGCGGATATGGTCATAGGGACACACGCCCTCATTCAGGAGTCGGTCAGATTCAAAAAGCTCGGCATGGCGGTTATAGACGAACAGCACAAATTCGGGGTATTGCAGAGGTCTGTTCTCGGCAAAAAAGGAGCGAACCCTGATATCCTGGTGATGACAGCTACACCGATTCCCCGTTCCCTGGCGCTAACTTTATACGGCGATCTTGACTGCTCGGTGATAGACGAACTCCCTCCGGGCAGAAAACCTGTTATGACAAAGGTATACGCAGCTCACCGGAAGCAGGATATATACGGGCTATTGCGCGATGAGATATCCAGGGGCAGACAGGCTTATGTTGTCTATCCCGCAATTGAAGAGTCGGACAGGAGCAGTCTTAGGTCTGCTATTCAGGGGAGAGAGGCCTTCTGCAGGATATTCCCTGATTTTACGATAGAGCTGATCCATGGCAGGATGAATACGTCGGAGAGAGAAGATCTCATGGAGAGGTTTAGGCAGGGACTGATAGATATTCTCGTCAGCACTACTGTAATTGAGGTGGGAGTGGATGTGCCCAATGCAACAACTATGATTATCATCCATGCCGAACGTTTCGGACTTGCCCAGCTTCACCAGCTGCGCGGAAGGGTCGGCAGAGGCGCTGAAGAGTCATATTGCCTTCTGGTTGCATACGAACCTCTGGGAGATGACGCGAAAAAGAGGCTTGAGATCATGGGCAGGACGAATGATGGTTTTAAAGTGGCGGAAGAAGACCTCTGCATCAGGGGTGCTGGAGAGTTCTTTGGAACCAGGCAGTCAGGAATGCCTGATCTCAGGATAGCTGATATAGTCAGAGACAGAGAGGTCCTGGAATCTGCCGGGAAAGA